>JAYVBR010000133.1:0-3886 GCA_043750395.1 Bacteroidota bacterium
ATCCGACTCAAAGTTGGGTAGAAAAAACCAAAATTGACTTCGAATATTTCTTAAAAATAGGTCTGCCAAACGATAATTTCAATAAAATTTTAAGAACAATTGATTGATTATCACATTTAATAAAAAAGAATTCTAAGACTAAAATTCAAATTATTTATTCTAAAACCTAAAAATGAAAGCAACTTTTCATAAATACAATCTTCAATTCAAGCGACCATCTGGAACATCAAGAGGCATAATGACCGAAAAAGAAACTTGGTTTATAGTACTCGAAAATGAAGGAAAAAGAGGAGTAGGAGAGTGTGGTATTTTAAGAGGATTAAGTTGTGACGACAGACCCAATTTTGAAGAAAAATTAGCTTGGACTTGCAACAATATTCATCTTGGAAAAGACCAACTTTGGGAAGCACTTTTAGAGTTTCCATCAATACAATTTGGAGTCGAAATGGCGTTCCTTTCTTTGGCTTGCGAAAACCCATTTTTATTATTCGAATCTGACTTTACCAAAGGGTTGAAATCAATACTAATTAATGGTTTGGTTTGGATGGGAAATGAGCAATTTATGAAGCAACAAATTGAAGAAAAAATTGCCGAAGGTTTTGGTTGTATAAAACTTAAAATAGGAGCTTTAGATTTCGATCAAGAATTGCAATTATTAGCCTTTATTAGAGCCAATTTCTCTCCTGAAGAAATCGAAATTCGTGTTGATGCTAATGGTGCTTTTAGTTCAGAATTAGCTTTAAATAAATTAAACCAATTAGCTGGATTTAATATACATAGTATCGAACAACCTATTGCAAAAAATCATACTGACACTATGTCAGAGTTATGCAAAATGAGTTTAATTGACATTGCGCTCGACGAAGAGTTAATTGGTGTGTTTTCTAAACAAGAAAAAGAAAATTTATTGATAAAAATTAAGCCAAAATACATCATTTTAAAACCTAGTTTTATAGGTGGATTTCGAGGCACTTTAGAGTGGATTTCGATAGCCGAAAAGCATAAAATTAAATGGTGGATTACATCAGCTTTAGAGAGCAATATTGGTTTAAATGCTATAGCACAATTTGCATTTTTGCAGCACAATTTAATGCCCCAAGGTTTAGGTACAGGATCACTTTTTATAAATAATTTCGATTGTCCTTTAACAGTTTTTAAAGGTCAACTTTGGTATAAGAAAGAGTTGAATTGGAAATTCGATTTTAATGATTTTAATTAGATTTTGTGGTCTAAAGATTCAATAAATTTTTCAGTCATATATTGGTATTTTATTTTAATTTTTTACAAGTTTCATTTTGAGATTTCACGAATTAATTTTAAAATTTTATAAAATCTCAACAATCAATTTATTCACAAATTCAATTTGAATAGTTTACATATATAGCTTATATTTGAAAAAATAAATTAAAAAATTAATTCTTAAAATAAAAAATGTTTTTTTCATTCATCATTCCAGTTTACAATCGTCCAGACGAAATGAACGAACTTTTAGAAAGTTTAGTTGCTCAAAATTATACTGATAATTTTGAGGTTGTAATTGTTGAAGATGGCTCGACAATTTCTTGCGAAAGTGAAGTTGATAAATTCAAAAATAAATTAAATATTTCGTACTATTTAAAGTACAATTCTGGACCGGGAGATTCTCGAAATTTTGGTATGAATTTAGCCAAAGGAGAATATTTTATTTTGGTCGATTCTGATTGTATAATTCCAGAAAATTATTTGACCCAAGTTTCAAAATCTTTGCAAACAGAATATGTAGATTTTTATGGTGGACCTGATAAGGCTGACGAAAGTTTTTCGAATATTCAGAAAGCGATAAATTTTGCAATGACTTCTTTTTTGACAACTGGAGGAATTCGTGGCGGATCAGAAAAATTAAATAAATTCGAACCACGAAGTTTTAATATGGGACTTTCTAAAATAGCATTCGAAACTTCTAAAGGTTTTAAAAACATTCACCCTGGCGAAGATCCAGATTTAACAATTAGATTATGGAAATCGGGGTTCAAATCTAAATTAATATCTGAGGCATTTGTTTACCACAACCGCAGGATTGACTTTAAACGATTTTCTGAGCAAGTAACCAAATTCGGTAAAGTCAGACCAATTTTAAATTTATGGCATCCTGAACACGCAAAATATACTTATTATTTTCCTGCAATGTTCGTATTCGGATTTTTTTTATCAATACTAATGGTTTTGTCATTTAAAGATTTTTTAATCAAATTGTATTGTTTGTACTTCTTTTTGATTTTTATTGTTTCAAGCATACAAAACAAGAATATCACAATTGGGTATTTATCTGTTAAAGCGGTTTGGAAACAATTTTTTGGTTATGGTTTCGGATTTATCGAATCTTTTTTTAGAATTAATATCCAAAAACAAGATCCAGAATTGGCTTTTCCTGAATTATTCTTTAAATTGTAATAAAATTTATAGTTATTAATGCAGTATTACATTTTTTTATCAAAAAATATTGAATAAACATCTTTGTTAATTATTTTTTATATATATTTGTATAAGGTAAATATCATTATGTCTAAAATCATCGGTTTGACTGGCGGCATTGGTAGCGGAAAAACTACAATTGCAAAACATTTCGAGTCACTCGGATTTCCAATTTATATTGCTGATATTGAAGCAAAAAAAATCACCAATAAACCTGTGGTTCTTAAAAAAATTAAATCCCTTTTTGGAATTTCAGTTTTTGATGGCGAAATATTGAATCGGAAAAAATTAGGAACAATTGTTTTCAATAATCCAGATAAGTTAAAAGAATTGAACGCTGTTATTCATCCCGAAGTTAAGAATCATTTCGATAAATGGTTGAAAAAACATTCAAATTTTTTATTTGTAATCAAAGAATCAGCCATTTTAATAGAAACAGGCGACTATAAATTTTGCGATTTTGTAATTACGGTTATTTCATCTTTAGAGAATAGAATACAACGAATTATGGTTCGTGATAGCTTATCAGAAGTAGAAGTAATGATAAGGATAAAAAATCAAATATCTGATAAAGAAAGGATTGAGAAATCTAATTTTATTATCAATAATGATATAAAAGAAATATCAATTGAACAAACTATTTTAATTCATAGAACTTTAACGAACCGTTTTACGTATTAAACTTGTAGGGTTAATGTTAATTTTTGGTTAATAGTTCTAAAAGTTAAATGTTAAAATGTTAATTTTGATGTATGAATAAGTTTTTTTTTAGATTACTTGTATTTTTAATGAGTTTATCGCTTATTGGAAATATTCTAGTTCAAGTTTATTGGTTCAACACTTCGTTTAAAAATAATGACGAACAATTTAAGTTTAATGTTCGACAAGTTTTAGGAAACGTATCTGATAAATTGCAAAAACAAGAAGCTGTAGATTTTTTTAAAAAATATGATAAACTAAAGGATAGCATTGGAAAAGCTCCTAAAAAAAGTGATTTATTGCAGTTTTATTATGTTCAAAAAAACTCTAAAACCAATCAAACAATAGTTTATTCTAGCAGTTTGATCGAAGAAGACTATAACATTTCGTCTACGTTCTTTGACAAGAATAATGATAAAAAATTAATTCCTAATTTTTCTTCTAATAGAAAAACCGAGGTTTTTAACGGAAATAATGTTGATAATCCACAAACTTCAATAAATCCAAAACCCGATCTTAAAATTGAAAAAAGTGGTACTCTCGACATTTTAAAAAATGTTCAATTCGAAATAGCTTACAAAGACATAGCATCGGCTTTGCCAATAGAACAGCGCATTACCATACAAGAATTAAAGAAAAAACTTGAAAATGAAATGTCAGAATATGGTTTAAAAACCGGAATCGAATTTGCGATTTTTAGTAACGGAAAAATTACAAGCATAAAAAGTGGTAATTT
>JAYVBR010000134.1:0-3879 GCA_043750395.1 Bacteroidota bacterium
ATCTATCTTATAACAATTAACAAAAACAATCAAAAAAAATGAATCCAATTTTCAACAAGAACGTCTTTTTAATCAAAGAACAGTTAGGAATTTTTAAAGCTGCGAATAAATATGATATTTATGATGCTACGAATAATCAAATGATTTTGAAATGTGATGAGCCAGTTTTAGGTTTTTTAACTAAAATATTTCGATTTACAGATTATAAACGAATGACACCTTTTAATGTTCAAATTACAACAACCGAAGGAAAACCATTAATTTCGGTAGTTCGTGGCATTTCTGTTTTTAGATCAGATGTCGAAGTTTTGGATGATAGAAATCAATTAATTGGCACATTTAGCCAAAAATTTTGGTCGGTTGGTGGCAAGTTTGAATTGTTTGACAAGAACGGAAAAGGACTTTGCACGCTTCAAGGCAAATGGACGGGTTGGGATTTTAAATTTACAAAAGACAATCAAGAATTGGCGCATGTTAGCAAGAAGTGGGCAGGAATTGGCAAAGAGTTTTTCACATCGGCTGATAATTATGTATTAGAAATTAACAATTCAGTTCCTGAGGAAAGTCCTGTTCGAATGATGATTTTGGCAGCGGTTGTTTGTATTGATATGGTTTTGAAGGAATAATTTGCAATGGCAATTGCAATGACAATCGCAATTACAATTACAATAAAAAGAATATTATTAAATTTATAAATGGAGCAAACCCAGAAAACAAATGTAATTATTGGTATTTTCTTTTCGATTATTGTGCTTGTTGCTGCATTGACTTTTTTGCCGTTACTCTACAAAACATTTTTTGAAAAAGAAACAATTTTTTGGATTGGGCGCATTGTTATTTGGGTTTGCTTGTTGCTTGTTTTTTTGTATGTAAACCAAATCGAAAAACAAAAATTCTTACTTTGGCACGAAAATCAACTTTCGATTTTGGAATATGTAAAATCGTTTTTTAAAATTATTGCTTCAATAATTATTTGTGCTGCTTTATTGCGATTGGCATTGCAATTATTTGGTGCAAATGAAATTAAAAATACCAAATTAATGGAAATAATAAAAGTTCTAAAAACTAATTATCCGTTATTGATTTTTACTTGCTTAACGGCTGGAATAACAGAAGAACTTGTTTTTAGGGGTTATTTAATGCCGAGATTGCAACTTTTTTTTAAGAATAATGATGCATCGATTTTAATTTCTAGTTTATTATTTGGGTTAATGCACATTGGTTATGGAACAATTTTTCAAGTTCTTGGTCCAATGATGATTGGATTAGTGTTTGCGATTCATTATAAGAAATTTCGAAATATTAAGATTTTAATTTTTTGTCATTTCTTTTGGGATTTTATTTCGTTGATGGTGGCTTCAAATTTAAAATAGGTTTTTAATATTGTTAGGTTGCGTGAGTGGTGGTAGCGGAGCTCTTTTTTTAAAATCTTTTTCAGATTTTAAAAAAAAGCGGGAGCGAACGACACGACCCTTGTGGTCACGCCAAAAAAATAATTTAAAATAATTTTCTCAGTGTTTACTGCTACTAGAACCTTAAATCTAATTTCTAATTTCTAAAATCTAATATTGCCTCCCAACCTTTTGCAACTTTTTGCACTCTATATATAAAACTGATTGATTGTGATAAACGAAACCTTAATTGCCGACTGCAAGAAAATGCAACGAAAAGCCCAGCGACAGTTGTATGAGCTTATGGCTCCGAAATTGTACCGAACTTGCAAACGTTATCTTAAAAAAGAAGAAGAAGTTGATGAAGCTTTGGCTGATACTTTTTATACGATTTTTACAAAACTCGACCAACTTAAAGAAATTGGAGCATTTGAGGCTTGGGCGCGCAAAATTGCTGCCAATAATTGCTTGGCAATGATTAAGAAAAACACCAATTTCAATATTTATTTAGACGATGTAAAAACGCTAACGCAGCCATTTACTGACGAAGTAACCGATTTGGAAGAAGAAGATTTGTTGAATTTATTGAATTTTATTCCAGCGGGTTGCAAAACAATTTTCAATTTATTTGCGATTGAAGGTTACAGTCATAAAGAAATTGCAACGATGCTGAACATTTCTGAAGGAACATCGAAATCGCAATTGAACGTTGCTAAAACCAAGCTGAAAGATTTAGTGAACAATTTGTATTACCAAAAAGCAAACTCATAATGGAAAATAGAGATAAAATATTTGACCAATTTAAAAATGCAGCCGAAAATGTTGCGCCAAAAGAATTTCCGTCGATGGAAAGTGTTTGGAATCGTGTTGAAGAAAAGTTAGACAATAAAGTCTTGAAAAAAGAAACTAAGGTTTGGAAGAAAATTGCTGTTGCAGCATCGATTTTGCTTTGTGTTTCGATTGGTTTTCAGTTTTTTAAGACTGGTAATGAATTGATTGTTACTGAAAATAATGTTGTTACAAATGAAAAACCAACAGAATTGATTCAAGTGAAAATTCAACAATCTGATAATATAGCACCTTTGGTACCTATTAAAATCCAATCAATACCGAATATAACTGAGGATTGTAAGAATAAAATTGAAGAAATAATTGCCTATAACGAACCCAATGCTGTTAGCAACGATAGCCCAAAACCAATAATTATGCAGACTTCAAGTGCTGATGCTGTTTATGAAAAAGTTATTATTGAAAATGATAAAATAGTAAGCAATAATAAAGAAACTGACAATAGCAAAACTCATTTCTTTAAAACTAAAATTTATGATGCTCGTGGTGTGAAATATACCGAGGAAGTTCTAGAAAAAAAAGAAGTCAAACAAGTTGCTCCCAAAAAAGCAGATGCTTTGTATGTCATTGATGGAGAAGTGGTTGCTGATAATAAAAATGCCGATGGAAAAGAAAAGCTAACTGCTGACGATATCGAAAATATTGTAGTTTTGAAAGAACCTTTATACATAATAAATGGTGTTGAATATTCTGAAGAATCACTTTTTGGTAAAAATCCAACAAGTCCTTATGCGCCACTCGATAAACAAGAAATTATTAAAACCAAAGTTTTTCAGGGCGATGAAGCCCGGGAGTTGTATGGTGACAAAGGCAAAAAAGGTGTTGTTGTGATAACTACTAAATATGGGAAACCTATTAAAAATTAGCATATTATGAAAAATTTGAAAAATATTTTATCAATAATTATTTTGCTAATTAGTTTTATAAGTTTTGGGCAAGAAATAGTAGCCAAAGATTTAATTCCAAATAACGATATTAAGTCTGAACGTTTATTAAAAGGTAAAGTAACTGGAGTTAATATTTTGAAAGCTAATGATTTGACTTTAAAACCAATGAATTATGTTAATCCAGTAAAAAAAGTCGATATACTACAACCTTTATTTGTAGTTGACGGAATCCCATTTAATAATGAGCAAGAAAATGGCATTTTAATAGAAAATAAAACAAGTGCAAGTTCAAGATTTTTAGATTTAGACCCAAATAATATTGATTCGATTAGTATTTTAAAAGGTGAAGAAGCAATTGAAAAATATGGTGAAGAAGGAAAAAATGGAGTTGTTTTAGTGACAACTAAAGAACCTGATTTAGAACGAATTCAAGAACAAAAAGATTTAATTGAAGAGCAAAATAGAGATAATTCAAATAAAAAAATATTAAATCTATATGGATTAATTTCAGATTGTGAAGGCATTCCTGTTGATGATGTAGAAATTAAAAATCTAAATTCTAAAAAGAATTATAAAAATAGTAAAAATGGTCAATATTGGATTATTCTAAATAAAAATGATTATTTGGTCTTTAAAAAAGAAGGTTACTTTTCTCAGAAAATTAAAATTATAAAACAAAAAAATATTGATGTTCAATTAAAAATGATTCCAGTTCAAACAGAAAAATTTCCTTCTTCACCAAACATAATAAT
>JAYVBR010000135.1:0-8953 GCA_043750395.1 Bacteroidota bacterium
ATCTTCCGTAACAAAGGCTATGCAATATTTTTTATCATTGTCTTGACAAAAAATAATTAAGTTTCTTTAGACTATTTTAAACGTATAAATGGTATTATATATTTGATAAAAAAATCATCAATAATATTTTGAATTTATTGTTATTTTTAAAAAATTATTATATTAGCCAATAAATTTAACATTCATAAAAAAAAACGCTCCTTACATTATTATATTTTTTATACATTTCTAGTTTAGTAAATGCACAAACATTATTTGATAATTTCTCGACTTCAAGAATTTCGCCAGACAACGGTTTATCGCAAGGTTCTAATTATTTTCAGAATCGAAGATTCGTCGGGTTAAATGTAGATAACCTGCAACCTTATCCTACCCTTAGATTTAATAATAAGCCAAAGCATTTTAATTTCGTAAATTTACATTATGAAAATTCGTATTTTTATATACGACGATAGCGACGACAGGCGAGACATTTTGAAAGGACTTTTGAGTTTGAACGAAGATTTTAAGTTTGTAGGCGAAGCTATTAATTGTAAAAATGTTTTGTCAGAGATTGAGACCAACTATCCAGATGTAGTTTTAATTGATATTAATACCAAACACTGATATAAAATAGTCTAAAGAAATTTAATTATTTTTTGACAAGTCAAAGATAAAAAATATTGAATATCCTTCGTTATTGAATATTTTTTTGATGATGGATTGGCGAAAAATAAAAAGTTTATCGGGCTATTTTATATTAGTGTTTGGTGTAATATGCCCGAAGTCGATGGAATTGAAGGTTTGAAACTTATAAAAACAAAATATCCAGAGGTTAAAGTTTTAATGCAAATCGCTTTTGATGATTCAGATAAAATTTTTACTTGTATCAAAAACAATGCAAGCAGTTACATTCTTAAAAACGACATACCTTTGCGAATTTTTCAAGCCATAGAAGAAGTTTCTCAAGGTGGCGCATCAATGAATCCAGCAATTGCTCAAAAGGTTCTAGATTATTTAATCTAATTGCAACCAAAATCGAAAATCCGTTAAGTCACAAAGAAAGCCAAGTTTTGGCTCTTTTATCTGACAGATTGAGATACAAAATGGTTGCCGACAAGCAAGGCGTTAGTTACACAACCATCAACGCATTTACGACAAACTGCACATTTCGTCACTCGGTGAGGCAATTGCCTATTTCTATATGAATATTTCGAAGTGAATTTTACTAAAAAATTAGAAAATTATAAATCCCTTGTTGCTAGATTTAGGAATTTTTTTTATGCAAATTTTTTAAATATTTGTAAAGTTAAATAAAAGAGATTTTTTTTAGGTAACAAATTATTAACAAAATTGATTTAGAAATAGCAATTCTAAATTTTATCGAAATGAAAAAGTCAAAAAATATTTATAAACGATTTCCAATAAAGAAAAACAAAATGACTAAATTTTTAGATTTTCTAAAATTAATTTTTACTTCGAAACACGATTTTTTGTCAACGATAGATTATTTAAAAAACGAAAATAGCGAAGCTAGAAAAAATTAATATTCCAAAATACAGGTAACAATCTAAACACCTAATTGATATAATAAAAAACCAAAAGGCATTACCCCGAAAAGCCTAAAATAGAGTAGGGGAAACTAATTGATAATTATTATGAACAATTTTAACACAAAATTTTATTTACTAATCTTGGAATTGGTTTTTAACGCCTCATTTTTTGGACAAACAACAACACTTTGCAATGCCGTTTTCGACGATTTTTCGAATCCAGCACTTTGGGTACATCCAGTTTTACCAACAACACTTCAAGACGGTTCATTTTTAGCAACAATGAATGTTTCTGGCGGAGAATTTTATTTTGGACAATCTCGTGACAATGCTTTCAATTATTTGACACGAACTGGATTATCAATTAGTGACAACGATTTTAGAACCGATATCGATTTTAAACACACCAGTAACGGAATTGGAGCTGGTGGTGCTGGTCACACTGTTCTTGCATTAAACGCTGGAGTTGAACCATTTTTTAACAAACCTGCACTAAGCTTAGGTGGTTCTCCTGGTTCGGCAACACCAATTTCAGTGACCAGAAATACTCAAAAAGGAATAGCAGTTAGTTTTGAAAGTAATGTTGCAACTGGCAGTGCTACAAATTTCTTTGAATTTAAAGTTTATTTGAATGATGGTCTAGGTACAGCAAGTTCAGTTACTCAAGTTGGAACTTCTATTAGTGTTGGTATAGCATTAGTTAGTGGTAGTAATTTTTATTACATCAGACTGAAAAGAACCGGAACAACATCAGGAGAATTAAAAGTTTATAGCGATGCTTCTAGAACTATTTTAATTGGTTCGTCGGGAATTTTTACTTTTCCAGCAACAATAAACACTTTCAATACAGTTCAATTTGGCACTAATGAATGGCAAGAAGCAGATAGAATGTTAACTGGAAGTTTAGATAATCTTTGTATTACCAATGTTTTGCCACCAACAACTTGCAATGTTGTTTTCGACGATTTCTCAAATGCTACATTATGGACTCATCCGGTTTTGCCAGCTGCAATTTCTTGCCCGATTGTTTACAGCAGCACAATGAATATTTCATCAAATAAATTCAATTTTGGTCAATCTCGTGACAACAATATGAATTATTTTTATCGTTCTTTGCCAACAATCAGTAATTCTGATTTTAAAGCCGAAATAGATTTCAAACATACAACCAATGGAATAACAGCCGGTGGTGCTGGTCACACTTTATTAGCATTGAACGATGGTACAAAACCTTTTTTTAATGAAACAACTAGCACTGGTGGCGCACCTTGCGGTGGAATTCCGTTAACTTTAACAACGCCAAGTATTCAAAACGGAATAGCAGTTACTTTCGAAAGTGATCTTCTGGTTGCGCCAAACTTCTTTGAATTCAAAGTTTATTTGAATATTGCAGGGACAATCACAACAGTTGGAACTCCAGTTAACGTTGGTTTGGCAAACGTGCCATTTTTTATATCACTAGAACGAACATCAACAACATCAGGCGAATTGAGAATTTATAGTGATATTGCTAGAACTATTTTGGTTGGATCATCAGGAATATTTCCAATTCCAACTGGAATTTTAGGATTGAACACAGTTGATATTGGCACCAACGAATGGCAAAATCACGACCGAATGTTAACTGGTTTTTTGAAAAATCTTTGTATCACTAATACCGGATTGTTAGCCAATGAAACTAACGAATTTTCTAAAAATGTTGTAAATGTATTCCCAAACCCAACCAAAAACATTTTGAACGTTACTACAAACGATGGAATTAGATCTTTAGAGTTATACGATTTGAACGGTCGAATAATTATTGAAAACGAAAACTTTGAATCGATAAACATCGAGAATGTAAATTCAGGTATATATTTATTGAAAATTACAACTGATAACGGCATTTCAACTCAAAGAATAATAAAAGAATAGTTTATTAGTTTTTTTTCTAAAATCCGCTTTTCTTAAAGAGCGGGTTTATTTTATACCATTTACACGTTTAAAATAGTCTAAAGAAACTTAATTGTTTTTTGTCAAGACAATGAAAAAAAATATTGCATAGCCTTTGTTAAGGAAGATTTTTTTGAAGTAAGATTGGCGAAAAAGAAAAAGTTTATTGGGCTATTTTAAACTTATAAATGGTATTATTTCATCAACACTCCAACATTGAAGTAAGCACTTACAACTTATAGTGAATGTTCGTTTTGAATTATTTCTTCGTTAGATATAAACGTGTTGACAATAATTTTTCTGGTTCGAGTAATTTTTTTAAAAGCTGTTTTTCTCATTTTAATTTCTTGGACATATTTCTTATTGATTTCAAAGTCGCTTTCGTGAAATTTGCATTTGCAAATGTTGATTGTCGCATCTTTTCTATCAATAACCAAATCTACTTAAAAACCATCTTGGGTTTTGGTGCTAATTTTAATGAAACTCGAAGTTTCGGTATAAACATTTTTTATAACCAAAGCTGTTTTTATTACGTTAATGTGTTTCATGCAAAGTGCTTCGAAAGCAAAACCTTTAATTACGAATTCAATTATAAAAAAGCATAATTATATTTAAAAGCATATTGTTAATAGATAAATACAATTCTAAATTCTATTTCAAGAAATATTTTTCAAGTAATTGTTGCGCACCAACAAACGGAGAAATTACACCATTTTGAACCGCAATTTTATTAGTTTCTAATAATGAAATTATTGATTCATCATTATAAAATCGAGATTTCAATTGCTCGTTGATGGTTTCGAGCATCCAATATTGGTTTTGTTCTTGTCGTTTTTCGAAGAAATATTTATTGTTTTTTGTCAAGTTTTCAAATTCCAAAATAGTTTTCCAAACCTCAAGAATTCCTTCATTGGTTATTGCGCTACAAGTTGCTGTTGTTGCAATCCAACCCGATTTTTTTGCAGGAAACAAATGCAAAGCACGACCAAATTCGGTTTTTGCCAATTGCGATTTTCGAACATTATCACCATCACATTTATTGATGACAATTGCGTCTGCCATTTCCATAATACCACGTTTTATGCCTTGCAATTCGTCGCCAGCACCAGCAATTTTTAATAACAAAAAGAAATCAACCATACTGTGAACAGCAGTTTCTGATTGACCAACACCAACAGTTTCGATAATAATAATATCAAATCCTGCTGCTTCGCACAGCATAATTGTTTCTCTGGTTTTTCTGGCAACGCCACCCAAAGTTTCGCCCGATGCACTTGGTCTGATATAGGCATTTTTATCTTTAACCAATTCTTCCATTCGGGTTTTATCGCCAAGAATACTTCCGTGAGATATTGTACTGCTTGGGTCAACTGCCAAGACAGCCACTTTTTTTCCGATCGATGTCAAATACAATCCAAATGCTTCAATAAAAGTGCTTTTACCTACACCTGGAACTCCAGTAATGCCAACTCTAATTGATTTATTAGCATTTGGCAAACAGGCATTTATAACTTTATTGGCTTTTTCTAAATGTAAAATGTTTGTACTTTCTATTAATGTTATCGCACGACTTAAATCAACAACATTTCCAGATAAAATGCCAGCAACCAATTCAGAACTCGAGGGTTGAATTTTACGAAAAAACTGAATTTGCGTCGCAGAATTGTTACTTACAATTTCTGGTGGTTCAATGCCATCTTTTTCTCGAAGTGCCGATAATTTGTTTTTGTTTTCCATTTTTGATAAACACAAATTTAAGTTTTTTTACTACAGATTTCTCTAAAACACTAATTTTTAATTTTGTTAGATTTCACTAATTTTTAATTTGTGAAAATTTGTGAATTGAAATCATCGAATACAATTAAAAAAAAGCAAACAAATCAGTTAAATCTGTGTCTGAAAGTTTATTTTTGCAAAATAATTTATTAAAATGCTATCCAAAACAAATTCCCAAGATTTAGTCAATAAAACAATCTATTCCATTCTTTTTTCGATAAGTTTTGCTCATTTATTGAACGATTTAATTCAAGCAATAATTCCATCGGTTTATCCAATTTTGAAACAAAATTATGGATTATCGTTCACGCAAATCGGAATAATAACCTTTTCATTTCAAATAACGGCGTCTATTTTTCAGCCTTTTGTAGGATATTATACTGACAAACATCCAAAACCATTTTCTCAAGTCTATGGAATGATTTTCTCATCAATCGGAATTTTATCGTTGTCTTACGCCAATACTTTGCCTTGGATTATCGTTTCGGTAATGCTAATTGGCTTGGGTTCAGCAATTTTTCATCCAGAATCGGCTCGAATTTCTAATATGGCTTCTGGCGGAAAACGTGGTTTAGCGCAATCTATTTTTCAGGTTGGTGGCAATCTTGGCACAGCACTCGGACCGCTTTTGGTAGCAGCAATTGTGGTTCCAAATTCGCAAAAACATATACTTTGGTTTTTAATCGCATCGTCAATCGGATTAATGATTATCTCGAAAATTGCGTTTTGGTACCGTGATAATTTGAAATTAAAACTTGATAAACAAAGACTTTTTATTGAACAACACACATTGTCTGATGCTAAAGTTAAAACCGCAATCGGAATTTTGCTTTTTGTTATTTTTACCAAGTTTTTTTATTCGGCCAGTCTTTCTACTTATTACACTTTTTATGTCATCGAAAAATTTGGCTTGACAATTCAGCAAGCGCAATTTCATATGTTTATTTATCTTTTTGCTTATGCTTTGGGTACAATACTTGGTGGACCATTGGGCGATAAATTCGGTCGAAAATACATAATTTGGTTTTCGGTTTTTGGAGCGACACCATTTGCATTGATGTTGCCATTCGCCAATTTATTTTACACTGATGTTTTAATGATAATAATAGGTATAATTATTTCGTCAGCATTTCCTGCGATAATTGTCTATGCACAAGAACTTTTGCCCAAAAAACTCGGAATGGTTCCTGGACTTTTCTACGGTTTTGCGTTCGGAATGGGCGCGTTCGGATCAGCATTATTGGGCGTTTTAGCAGATTATACTTCGATAACTTTCGTTTATCAAATCTGTTCTTTTTTACCGATTTTTGGTGTGGTTTGCTATTTTTTACCGAATATGAAGAGGCGATAATATTTTGAAATTATCACATAAAAATTAACCTTTAATTTTTATTTTTGAATAATAAAAAAATGTAATAATAAAAGTCAAAATTAACACTAAATGAAATTTATTAGTGTAATTATTAAAAAATGTTCCTTGATGAACTGATTCAGTTTTTACGTCAAAAATATTTATTTCTTTATTACTTTCTTGAACAATTTTGCCTTTTTTGTTCATAAAAAAAGACTTACCACAAGTAGCAGCTTTAATAATTGGAATTCGATTTTCGATTGCCCTCAATGATATAATATTATTGTATTGATTTTTACCAATTTCAGAATCATTTAGAAATTTTTCGCTAGTAATTAAGCATATCAAATTCGAATTTTTAGCTTGATTTGAAACATAATGCGAATAGATTGATTCATAACAAATAAGTGGCAAAACAGCAGTTTTTGATTTTATTTTAACTAACGAATCATTTTTTAAATAGCCAAAAGTAAATTTGTGTAAGTATTTTCCAAAAACTTGCGGAATATATTCTGTGTATGGTACTAATTTATTTTTTATTTTAATTAATTGTTGATTTTTATCAATTACTAAAATAGAATTAGTTAAACATTGCTTTTCTAAAACTGATGTAATTCCTGTATAAATAAATTTAGTATTTTGTTTTTTAATAAGTTCATTAATATATTTATAAGTCAAATCGGTTTTGAAATATTGATAGTTGATTCCTCTAAATGATTGCTCAGTTAATACGACTGCGTGATTTATATTTGCTGATTTTTTCTTTAATGTAAAATGCTAATTCTTCGTTATTGACATAGTTGATTTTCTTGTAATAATCTTCGGAATTAAAAGCGAGATATTTTTCTGACTTAATTTTACTTTCATCACAATTTATAGTTGTAATTGTTGCAATAATATTTAAAATGATAACCAAGAAAGTTACAATTGCAACCAACACATATTTTTTCTGATAAAAAAGAAAAGAAATAATCAACATAAAAAAACTTCCGCCAAGAACGCCAATATATTCATAAAATTGAGTCAAATAAAACGAATTCGACAAACAATTGCCAATAATTAGCCAAGGAAAAGAAAAATCTGACAAGTCAATTAATTGTTCTGTCAAAATCCAAATAGGAATTATTAAAAACAAGTTGTGTTTTGTGAAATTTCTTAAATAATAAAAAACCATTAAAGGAACTAAATAAAAAATCAAGTTAATTATTAAACCAGCCAATCCATAATCAACCTTCATCATCCAGAAAATGGCTCCTAAATGCCAAATTGTTAAAAGAATTATCGAATTGATAAGAAAATCTTTGGAATTTAGATTTTTAGCCGAATTGCAATGGTTGAAGAAGTGATACAAAAAGTAAAAAAAAGCCAAACCAAAATAATTCCAACCTATGATAACACTTGTTAATAAAAGAATGTAATGCAAGCATATATAAAAAAAAGAAGATAATTTTAGATTATCTTCTCTTAATTTAAAATTATTAATAAAATTATTTTTTAACAATAAAGTCATGTGCAATGGTTGTAAAAGTTACTAACGATGGATTGCTTTGATCGTTTATAACATAATTGGTTCTAAAAATATTTATAGTTACTTGTGACTTATCAGGAAATCTTGCAAAATCAGTAGCAGTAAATGTATAAGAACCATTATCAGTAGTTACAAAACCGTGACTAATAAAGTCCATATTGTCTTTTGCAATAATATAGTATTGATTAGTAGGCTTGTATGTTATTAAAACAATTAAACCTTTTGTGTTTAAATCATCTTTGTTCC
Source organism: Bacteroidota bacterium (assembly GCA_043750395.1). Taxonomy (GTDB): domain Bacteria; phylum Bacteroidota; class Bacteroidia; order Flavobacteriales; family Flavobacteriaceae; genus Flavobacterium. The sequence continues at coordinate 8,366 of JAYVBR010000135.1, forward strand.
AAGTTAAAGTTAAATTTTTTTTAAGTTCACTTCCATCAAATTTCACCTTTAATAAATTTGGAATATATAATGATTTAGTTGGTTCATTTAAAATTGAATAGTTCAATTTTTTGCCGTAAAGTGCATTACCAAAATCTTTATCTTTATTAAGAATATTCATTGGTTGATTATTTGCATCAAAGAACATTATTGCGTTTGGTCGACCAAGTCTTTCAGAAACATCTACTTTGGTAGGATAATCTTGACTTACTATATAATCATTACTTTGAATTAATATTGTACCATTTCCTTTTAATTGCGCCATTGCTTTGGCAAACTCGCCAATACTTGTTAATTTATTGTCTGGATTAGTTGTGTAATCGGGTTCACCGTAACAAGAAACTAACAACGTAACTAATAAAAAGCAAATTAATTTGTAAACAGTTTTAAACTTTTTCATATTTTTTTTATTAAGGTTTAATATTTAAATCTATCCAATAGTTTAACGAACCATCCATTGGCAAAGGAGCTTTTGTACCACTAGTAATACCATAAAATGGATCTCCTGGTTGTAAAACATGGTTAGCAGGTAAATATCCTATATGATCA
>JAYVBR010000136.1:0-3868 GCA_043750395.1 Bacteroidota bacterium
TCATTTTAGTTTTAGAATTACAGAAAATCCCGATTTTCAAGATGAAACTTTTGGAATTACACCAAACTTAAAAAATAAATTTGAAAGTTTACACAAAGAGGTTTTAGATATAAACAATGATATAATCATAGAAAAACTCATTCAACTGACAATTCAATATCCGTACACGCCACAATTAAAAAATTTCTTGTCGGTCGCTTATGCCAAACGTGAAATGCTCGAAAAAGCATTTGAAGTAAACGATTGGATATTAACAGAACATCCAGAATATCTATTTGCAAGATTAAATAAAGCATCACAATATATTGATAATCAAGATTTTGATGAAGCTGAAAAAATATTAGGTCGTAATTTTGACTTACAAAAAATTTATCCGCATCGCAAGTTATTTCACTTGGCCGAAGTGACAGGATACTTGAAAATGGTTGTAAAATTTTTGGCAAATCAAGACGATTTTGACACTGCCGATGAATATTTAGATGTTATGATGGATATTGCACCAAATCATCCCGACACTATCTATTGCGAAGAAATGATGGAAAATTTAATAAATCAATTTGAAGAACTTGATGATTTAGAAGATGACAATTCATATTTGACTAATTATTTTGAACAAATAGAAAAAAATAGAATTGCACCAATTGTCAAATCTATTGATGATAAAAACGCCACTTTCATTTTTCCAAAATTTAACCATCCTGAAATTAATGTTTTGTATGAATATGAATTTGATTTGCCTCACGATTTAATCAATAAAATTCTAAATCTTCCAAGAGCAACTTTAATTCAAGATTTAGAAACAATGCTAAAAGATGCTGTTTTAAATTTTCATTATTACCAAAAAAGAGATAAAGATTACAACGAAAATTCATTTTTATTCAAAGCTATGATTTTTCTAAAAGAATTGAGATCAGTCGAGAGTTTACCAAAGATATTTGAAGTTTTAGAAAATGACAATAATTTTCTTGATTTTTATTTTGACTTTTTTATAACAGAAATTTTATGGCAAGTTATTTATGTTTTAGGAATTAATCAAACCGATTTAATATTAGAATTTTTATTGAAACCAGGCATTGGCACCCAAGCCAAAATAAATGTTTTGAGTGCTTTCGAGCAAATAATTTATAATAATGAAGATAAAAAAGAAGAAATTATTACACATTACAAAACCATTATAAATAAATTTGACAATGCCACTTTAGAAGATAATTTAATAGATTCTGATTTCCTAGAATTTGTAGCCAATGACATTGCTACATTCAAAATTGAAAGTCTTGTACCTATTATTAAAGATTTATATGATAAAAAATGGATAAACAAGGTATTATTAAGTGGTTATGATGAATTTATTGAGTATTACGAAGAAATTTATAATGATAATTTTAAACTAGGATTACAATCTATTTTTGATATTTATTCTCTAGAAGATTATGATTCAGATGATGATGAAAATTATTCTCCTAATCAAATAATAGAACAATTATCAAAACCTGTGCAACCTTTTTTACAATCCGAAAAAATTAATAGAAACGATAATTGCCCTTGTGGAAGTGGCAAAAAATATAAAAAATGCTGTATCAATAAATAATTTTAGAAAACTTTCAGAAAAGAAAGGTCTTTTTTTTAAACAATTTTCTCTAATTTCAAATAGCCAATATGCAATTGATCTTCAATAAGTTCAGTTTCGCATTTTGTGATTTTTAGTTCGAATTTCTCTTTTAGCTCCAGTTCAAGAATTTCTCTTACATTAAATATATCATCAACATCAACGCCAAATTTATCGTCAATGTGCGAAGTCGCACCTTTAAAACCGCAATGTTTGTAGAAAGTTGTTTCTTTAGATTTTTTTACAGCTTGCGACATTTCTTGACCAACAGCTAGCATTTTATAATGAAATTCCTCAAACTCTCCTTCTTTATATCCACCAAGATTAATAAAAAAAAGTTGGTTTTCAGAAACTGAATTTGTCGATTTTGGGACAACTTCAATAGAATAACCATCAACCAAAGTTACTTCTCGCCAAACATCAACGTGAATTTTGCCTTTGGCTTCAGGCCAGAAAGCTTTCATTTCGGGAATTAAATCTTTAAGAGAATTGGCAATTCCAAAAAAAATGTCGTGTTGCTCTGTAAATCTGCCTTTAGGTCGGCAACCTAGCATTATCATAAATAATTTCATTTTGCAAATGTAAGAAATTTTCATAAAAATAAAACTTTGGCACAGTTAATGAATATACTCTAAATATAAACCAATTAAATTTTAATATTATGAAACGTATATTTTTACTTTTAGCAACAATAGGATTTTTTGGATTACAAAGCTGTACAATTAACGATGGAACTCCAGGGCGAGATGGATTTGATGGTCAAGACGCACCAATTAATCAAGTTTTCGAAATTTCTAGAACATTTAATAATAATAATTCTTTTAGAACTGAATTCATATTTAATCAACAAACATTTGCATCAGATAAAGTACTAGCATTTCGCCTAACAGTATCTTCTAATAACGGGGCAGATGTTTGGAAACCTTTACCTCAGACCTTTTACTTTAACAATGGAACATTAGACTATAGTTTTGAATATGACTTTACACAATATGACATCAATATTTTTATGAATGGAAATGATTTAAACTCAATTCCTACGGCATTTAGAACCAATCAAACATTCAGAATTATGATTATTCCTGGTTCTTTAAGAAATAAGAGCGAAATAAATAAAACCTTATCTTATGAAGAAGCAATCGCCAAGTACAAAATTGACGATTCTAAAGTAGTCAAATTGAAATAGTGTAAACAATATTTAATTTAAAAAGCCATTAATCTCAATAAGAAATTAATGGCTTTTTCGTTTATTCTTTAGAAATCCAATCTTCAAGTTCTACTTTTTTGCTTTTTTGTAAAGAAACAAAAATTCCAATTCCTAACGACAATGCAATAAACAATAACGAAGCCCATTCTGGAATTTCAATAAAATCGTGCAATAGCATTTTTAAACCTACAAATGACAAAATTGCAATTAAGCTGTATTCCAAATAACTGAATTTTTCTAACATATTCGCCAAGAAAAAATACATAGATCTAAGACCAAGAATCGCAAAAATATTAGAACTAAAAACCAAAAAAGGATCGGCTGTTATTGCTAAAATTGCAGGAACACTGTCAACGGCAAACAAAACATCCATAACTTCAATAACAATTAAAGCTACAAAAAGTGGAGTTGCAACTTTACCTTTTGCAGTTTTTATAAAAAAATTCTCTTTATCAGTTTCTGAAGTTATTGGTATAATTTTTCCAAGTGTTTTATATACAAACGAATCTTTGGGTTCAAAATCGTCTTCTTCTTTGCTAAACAACATTTTTACTGCTGTGAATAACAAAAATGCACCAAACAAATAGGTTGTCCACGAAAATTCTCTAATGATGACAACCCCAAACGAAATCATTAATCCTCGAAAAACGATTGCGCCCAAAATTCCCCAAAACAGAACTCTGTGTTGGTATTTTTGGGGTATTTTGAAAGATGCAAAAATTATAGCAATTACAAAAATATTATCAACACTCAACGAAAGTTCTATCAAATAGCCTGTTATGAATTTTAATGCAGCACCAGATTGAGATAAACTATCTGCATTTGCAATATAATCTGTTCCATACAACCAATATATAACTCCCGAAAATGCAAACGAAAGCGAAACCCAAATGGCTGTCCATTTGCTTGCTTCTTTGGTACTAATTATATGAGGCGTTTTATTAAAAACTCCTAAATCTAGAGCTAAAATCACAAAAACCATTGCGAAAAATAAAATCCAAATTATCATATTGTTCTTTTTTACAAATTTAATTGATAAAAAACGAAAAATCTAA
>JAYVBR010000137.1:0-8946 GCA_043750395.1 Bacteroidota bacterium
AATGATTGTTTTGGCAAGTCATTCAACAACATTGTATAAAATATTTTCCGAAAACAAGAAAAATATTTTACCTTTTACAACAGGAATTGCTATTGCAACAATTGGTTTTATAGTTTTTACAATCTCATTAAACAATGAAAGCAATAAGATAGGAAAATATTCGATTACCAATTCATTTGATAATATCGACAACGATTTGCCAATTTATATTACAATTTCTCAAAACTTGCAACCCAATTTCTTGAACGAAATTTTGCTCAAAAAAGATATTGTTTATATTTCAACTGATAATTTTTTCGAGTTTCGTGGTTTTGATACTTTTGGAAATACACAACAATATAATGAACGAAAAACGCACGATCCGTTTATAAATCTGGCTTATGTATTTATCAATCGATTGGATTTAAGCGATGATGACCGCATAAATATCTTGAAATCGAACTTTGACAAACGACTAGAAACCGAAGAACAATTATGGAGCGGTCGTGATTTAATTACCAAAAACATTAAAGAAGACGTGAAAATTTATGCCAATAACCGTTTGGCATATACCGAAATTACAATGGACATTGCTTGTGCAGAAAAATCTTGGGGACAAAAGGAAGCCATTTATTCGTTTCAATTGCCTGAAGGTTCGGTGGCAACTTCGCTGTCACTTTGGGTAAATGGCGTTGAACGAAAAGGCGTTTTAACAACAAAAGAGAAAGCAAAAGCCGCATATGATAAAATTGTTGGTGTCGAAATGCGTGATCCATCATTAATGCAATGGAAAGAAGGCAACAAAGTTGTAGTTCGGGTTTTTCCGATTTCGTATGACTTGCCAAGAACTTTCAAATGCGGATTTACAACGCCATTAAAAGTCGAAAACAACAAAATGTTTTATCAAAGTTTAGACATAAAAGGACCAAATCTAAACGATGCTAAAACCATTTCAAGAATACAAATGGACGGTAATGAAAAATTCGAAGCTGATAAAGATTTTGAACTCGAAAACGGATTTTATATCAATAATTCTCAAGGTTTAGGCAAATGGAATGTTGAAATGGTACTAAATAATGATGCTTTTGCAAATGCGTTTATTTGGAAAAATAATGCTTATGAAATTAACGAAATTCAAACTCAAAAAATCGCATTCACACCTAGTGAAATTGTTCTGGATTTGAATAATAGTTGGACAAAGGACGAAGTAAAAACTATTGTAAATCAGGCTAAAGCGAATTATTTTGTTCTAATAAACAAAGAAAAAATTGAAATTAATAAAAATAATTATGAAAACATTTTTGCTAAATTCGAAACACTTAGTTATTCGTTATTATCATTTTATAAACTAAAAGAAAATAGTTTGATTATTACAAAATGTGATGATTTTTCTGCCAATTTCGAAGAGTTAACAGATACCGAATACTTGAAAAAACTGAAATTAAATACCAAACAAAAAAACTTAAAAGTTATTAATATTTCTGAAAATCTGAATCCGTTTTGGCAAACTATCAAAGAGCAAAAATATGTTTCGTATGCAAAAACCGATTTACAAAATTGCTTGAAGTTAATAGAACAAAATCAATTTATTGAATTAAAAACTTCTGAAAATTCAATCAATATCGAACCTGCAAATATTGCTATTCAACAAAATCAAGCCAATGCAACTGTTAAAAATAATGGTTCAGACCATATATATAGAATGTATGCTTTTGGCAAAGTTCTCGGAGAACAAGTTGCAATTCAAAACGATTCGTTGACGCAAAACAAATATGTTGATTTGGCAAAAGACGCAAATATTGTAACACCAATTTCATCATTAATTGTTCTGGAAACCGATGCAGATTATAAAAATAATGGTATCGAAAAAAATGTTGACACCTTGGGAAATGCATCAATTAATAACCACGGAGCAGTTCCTGAACCACACGAATGGGCTTTGATTATTATTGGTTTAACAATGCTTTTGGTATATTATCGAAAAACTAAATTGATTAAATCCTAATCTTTTTTGTCATTTCGACGATAGGAGACTAGAGCCTGAAAGTGCGACTGGCGTAGCAAATTCCATTAGTTGCTCACGTTATGAGATTTCTCCTATCGTCGAAATGACAAAAAGAGAATTTAATTTCAATAATGTATTGAAAACTTAAATGAACTTATATGCGTTATATGTTTAAAAAAATCTAAATGTTTCAAATGAAAAATTTCTTAATCGATTACAAACTTCAAATAATAATTCTTGCAATAATCGGCTTATTCGCAATGAATTATAATATCTTGATTTTTGGTTTAGATTCTGATTTATTTGGGATAATATTCTCTGTTTTATTGTTTATTCTCGGAAGCCGAAAAACCGATTTAAAAGTGAATTATTTTTTGATAGTTTTGATTTTAATTTTCGAATTCGTGAGTTATCGATTGCATACCAAATCATTGCATTTTTTGTCATTGTTGCTTTTTGTATGTCTGATTTTTAATGCAGTAACACAAAAATTTTCTTTTATTGCCTTTATTTGTATTTTGATGTTTTCGACAATCTTCAATAAATTTTTCGAACATTTAACTTCAGAAATCAAACAAAATCTTTGTTATTTGGTTTTTGCAACCTTAAAAAATTTATTGCATATTGACCGTATCGAAGGTGTAAATTTCTTTATCAAAAATTCAAAAATCACAGTTGATACAGCTTGTATGGGTTTGTCAATGTTTAAAACAGGATTGCTAACTGGCGCACTTTTATTGACATTAGAAGAAAGAAAGCAACAGAAATATTTTAAGATTACTCAAATTATTGGTTTCTGTTTGATAATTATTGCATTAAATATTATTTCGAATTATTTCAGAATTGTAACTTTGTTGCTTTTAAATTGTACACAAGAAAACGTTTTGCATCACGCAGTTGGATTGCTTTGTTTTGCTTTTTATCAGGTTGTGCCAATGATTTTTATAATCAGATATTTTAGACCTATGATAGAAGCCGATAGAAAAGATGAACCAAAAAACTTAAATAATTTAAGAAATATCATTCCAATTTCATTAACATTATTAACCATCTTTATTACAAGTTTGGAAATGAAAAATTTTCAAAATGATGATTTATTGCTGCATTTGAATCCAAAATACAACATCAAAAATGGATAACCAAAGAAGTTTTTAAAATTGAAACTTCTGAAAAGTTAATTTACATTAAAACGCCAGTTCATAAACCTTTGATTTGTTGGACTGGCGATGGTTATTTAATAACTGAATCTGAAGAAATTACAGTAGACAATCAAAAAATATGGTTCAATAAAATGGAGAAAAACAAAATCAAATACAACTCAATTTGGTGGTACGAATGTGGCGATAAAAAATACACATCGTTCATTGAAGTTATGTTTGTTAAGTTGATTTACAATAAACCAATTAGGTTGGTAAATGAAGTGTTTTTTAAAAAGCTTAACTAAAAAATTGAATATCCTGCTAATATAGATATTGTATTATATGCACTATTCCAGTTTGAATAATCTTTTAAAATATTTTTTTCGCTTTGTGCTCTTATTTCCAAGCTGTATTTATTTTTAAGTTTAAATCCTAATCCAAATGAAAAGTTATATCCGCCATTAAATTCTAGCGAACTTATTTTTGAATTATCATCTCTTTTTAATTCTAAAATTGATTTTGATTTAAACGTAAAATCATTTATGTAAAAAGCATTTATGAATATTTTGGAACTGTTATTTATAAAGAAGTAATGTCTAACTCCGACAGGAAATTCGACTGAATTATAAGTAATATTTGAAACAATCTTACCTCCAACATAAATATCTGAATCAATTGTTTTATTAGAAATGTAAGTTTGATATACTGGATCTAAAACTATGCACCATTTATTTTTATTAAATGGAAGAATAAATTCTGCTTCAATCCCAAATGTAAAATTATTATTGGATTCAAAATCAATATTAATGTCCGAGGATAAGTTTTGGACTACTAAACTTGATTTTTTAAAATGTAATTTTGCCGTTAAATTAAACCAATCTTTCTTTGGTTTAAATTTTTCATAATCAATAGATGCTGTATTGTTACATTGATTATATTCATTAAAATAATTTATAAAACTATTTTTTGTATATTGCAAGATATTAATTTTTTCAGAATCTAAATTGTTACATTGTAAATACTTCCAAATTTGTTTTTTGAACATTTCATTCAGAATAATATTAGAATCTGTATTAATGTATTTTTTAAAAATTAATAATTCAATTTTAGAATTATCTTTACTATAAAAAAAATACTGTTGATTTTTATTTACGTACGAATATAAATTTGCCTTTCCTTCAATTAAAACTTTTAAAAAAACAGTTTGTTCTATTAAATCCGGTTCAGAATTCGAACTTAAACTATTTATGTTTAAACTGGATTGTTCAATGTTTACAATGGCTTTTACATATTTTGATTCATTATAAATACAAAACTCTAATACATTTAGAATGTTTTCAAACTTTTCTTCATCTTTTTCGAATATTTTATATTCAAAATCAGTTGGATTTTTATTCCAGTCATTATTTTTAATTAAACACTCTATTTTTTCGTTAGAATTTTTTATAAAATAACCTTTTTCGAAATTTATTTGACTAAAAACTTGAAGATTAACCATCAAGAATAAATATAAAAATATTTTATTCATTTTTTTTAAAATTATTTTGTCTTAAAATTTTATTCTTAAAATTTAACTCGCTCAATTAAACTAATATAAATTTACATCAACTTAGCAATTATAGCTTCAATCAAAATTCCTTCGGCATCGGCTTTATAATTTTTAACAACTCTGTGACGTAAAATTCCAGTTGCAACAGCTTTTACATCTTCAATATCTGGCGAGAATTTTCCGTTGAAAGCCGCATTTGCTTTAGCAGCCAAAATCAAGTTTTGAGATGCTCTTGGTCCTGCGCCCCAATCGATATAATTTTTTATGAATTCGTTAGATAATTTATTGTCTGGTCTGGTTTTGCTTACCAAAGTTACTGCATATTCTATAACATTATCAGCGACAGGAATACGACGAATAAGGTTTTGAAAATCGATAATTTCTTGTGCTGTAAATAACGGATTAACAGTTACTCGTTTATCAGAAGTTGTGCTTTTTACAACATCGACTTCTTCTACAAAACTAGGATAATCTAGTTTTATAGAAAACATAAAACGGTCTAATTGTGCTTCGGGCAACGGGTAAGTTCCTTCTTGTTCAATTGGGTTTTGTGTTGCCAATACAAAATAGGGCAAATCTAATTTGTAGTTATGTCCAGCAATCGTAATGGCTCGTTCTTGCATTGCTTCAAGCAAAGCAGCTTGAGTTTTTGGTGGCGTTCTGTTGATCTCGTCGGCAAGAATTATATTCGAAAATATAGGTCCTTTAATGAACTTGAATTGTCTGTTTTCGTCTAGAATCTCGCTGCCAAGAATATCCGATGGCATTAAGTCTGGTGTAAACTGAATTCGCTTGAAATCTAAACCTAACGCTTGTGCAATTGTATTGACCATCAATGTTTTTGCCAATCCTGGAACACCAACCAAAAGTGCGTGTCCACCTGAAAAAATGCTTAACAATATTTCGTCAACAACTGCTTCTTGACCGACAATTACTTTCGAAATTTCTTTTTTTAATTCTAATCTTTTTTGAACTAATTTCTCTATTGCTGCTACGTCTGACATAAAAGCCCTCTAACCCCGACGTGACGGAGAATTCCTGAAAGAGGTGTCAGGTTTTTAAATTAAAATCTTCAACTTCCTCCCTTTGGGAGGGTTGGGGTGGGATTATTTCACCCATTTATTAGCAAATTCACAACCTTTGTAATCGGTGTTAATTTGAATATAGGTTTCTTTAATTTTTTCTTCAGTCCATTTTCCAATGGCTTTAATTTGCTTTTCTTTTAAAGCTAATTCTTTGATTTTGATATAATCTTTGGCATAATCTGCAATATGCTCTGGAATTTTATTGGTAACAACCATCAATTTATAACGTTTAACTTGCTTTTGATCTTCATCTACAAAAGCATTTGTAATTTCGTTATCTTTTAATGTAGAAACTTGAGCGTACATAACAGGATCCATTTTTGTCATTTCAAAATGAGTATCCTGAGTTCTTGGATTAACCAATTGTCCACCGTTTGCTCTAGTTTCTTTTTCGTCTGACATCGATCTTGCAGCATCTGCAAACGAAATTTCTTTGTCAACAATTCTTTTTCTAATTAATTCGGTTTTTTCTTTTGCTTCTGTTAAAGATGCAGTTGTTACCTTCGGAGCCAATAAAATATGACGTAAATCAACTTCTTGACCTCTAATTTTCTCTACCAATATTATATGATAGCCAAAATCTGTTTCGAAAGGTTCAGATATTTCACCTTCTGCTAATGAGAAAGCAACATCTTTAAATTCTTTTACGAATGGTGTTTTCCTTGTCATTTTATAAAAACCACCATTAGACCTTGAACCTGGATCTTCAGAATAAAGTACAGCTTTACTAAAAAAACTTGAACCTTCTTTTATTTCTTTTTTGAAACCATTCAGTTTATCAATAACTTTTTGTTTTTCTTCTTGGGTTACTTTTGGAGTAATTACAATTTGAGCAACTTCCATTTCTGCTCCAAACAACGGCAATTCGGCAGTTGGAATTTTCTTAAAAAAAGTTCTTACTTCTTCTGGTGTAATTTCTACTGCATCAACAATTTTTTTTTGCATTTCAGAAGTTAATTTATTTTCTTTCAGAATTTCAAGAAAATAAGATTTAAAATCTTCTTCGTTGTCTTTTTTATAATATTTAAGGATTTTTTCCATCGAACCCGTTTCCTTCAACATATAATCAATTCGTTCGTTCATCATCGATTTTACTTCGGCGTCAGAAACCACAATACTATCTTGAATGGCTTGATGAGCATACAATTTATCTTCAAGAAGTTTGCCTAACATTTGACAACGGGTAATATCTTTGATAGAATTTCCTTGACTCGAAATCTCTATAAATGACTTATCAATATCAGAATCAAGAACAATATAATCGCCAACTGATGCAATGATTCCATCTATTTTTTGTCTACCAATTAGTGATTTTTTTGCTTTTACAGTATCAGTTGCAACTTCTTGGGCATTTGAAAAAGCAACAGAGAATAAGAAAACTAAAATTGTTTGTAAAAAATTATTTTTAAGGTATTTCATTTTATTTTTTTTGGGTAATTTCTTTTTTGATTTTCTCGAAAACGTCTTGATTTACTTTAACGGTATAATCTTTTTTTAGATTCGAAACCCAATTGCTTTCTAAATCTTGTTGGTAATCGTTTATTGCTTTTCCTTTGCATTCTTCTAAAGTTTTATTTCCAGCTGGTAAAACTTTGTTAACTAATGAAACAAAGTAATATTCGCCTTGTTTAGTTATTTCAGAAACACCAACTTGCATTTTTGTACCTTTTGGAATTGCATCATTTCCATCTTCATAAATACCTTTACTTGACATTACATCAATTTTATCTTTGGTGTTTAATTTTGCTTTTATTTCGTCAGGAGTTGCATTTGACTTTAGCATTTTCAATGCTTCTTTTACAACTTCTTCTTTAGTTGACGATGCAACAATTATATCCAAACGGGTTTTCCAATTGTATTTATCTTTGTTCAAATCATAGAATTTTTTCAATCCAATTGTATCAGTTTTAGATTTTTCCCAAATTTCTTTTTCCATTAAATCAAATAATAGCAAACCATCGCGGTATTCGTCCATTACATTTGCAAATTCTGGAAATTCTTTTTCTAAATTGTCATTATAATAATTGTTTACTTTTTCGTCTTCGAATGATTTGTATAATTTATCGACCAATTTAGTTACTGGTTTTAATTTAATCCCAGATTTTTGTTGGTCTTTAACAAAATTTAAAAATGATTCTTGCGAATTATTACTTTCTTGAACCGAAACTAAATTTCCTGAAAAAGGCTTCAAATCGGTTGGCAATTCCCATTTGCTATCATAAAAAGCATCTGTCACTGTTTTTTGAACATTAGCGTAAGCTTTAGCATCTTTTTTGACAGTATATTTTTTTCTTAATTTTTCGTTTAAAGATGCTGTAACCAATCTAGAACGTTCGTCTTTAGCAATTTTCTCTTCTAAATCTTTTTTAGAATCAGTCATTGATTTTGGTAAATGTTTCTCGATTAATTGAACAATATGCCAGCCGAACGCAGATTTAATTGGTTTAGAAACTGGATTTTCTTTAGTTAATGAAAAAGCAGCATCTTCAAATTCCATAGAACTCAATTGACCTGAACCAAATTTATTCAAAACACCACCTTTTGGAGCAGATGCTTTGTCTTCTGAGTATAGTTTTGCAAGAGCGTCAAACTTTTCGCCAGCCTGAAATTTTTTGTAAATATCATTTATTGTAGCTTCAGCTTTTTCTTGCGTTTCTTTTGTGTCAACAGTTGGTTTCATAACCATAATGTTAGCAACTGTAACTTCTCCACGGTTGTCACGATTATCAATTACTTTAATTAAATGATATCCAAAACGTGTTCTAATTGGGTTAGAAATATTTCCTTTTGCTGTTTTAAAAGCTGCATTTTCAAATGCATAAACCATTCTAAATGCCGAAAAATATCCTAAATCTCCTTTATTATCTTTCGCCGATGGATCTTGAGAAAATTCTTGAGCTAATTTTCCAAAATCTTCTCCTTTATTGGCTCTTTCGCGAATGTCTTTGGCTTTGTTAAATGCAATTAAAGTATCTGCAGGACTTGCATTTTCATCGCAGTTAATTAAAATATGCGAAGCTCGAACTTCCTTCAAAGATCGTTCGTAACCTTCGTTAACCAAAGCATCTGTAACTTTCGAATCAGTAAAATAATTCTTAGAAAGTTGTGTTCTGTAACCTTTTAATTCACTGGTATATTTATCGTTTTTTTGCAAACCTAAATCGTTTGCTTTATTGACTTTTAATTTAT
>JAYVBR010000138.1:0-3863 GCA_043750395.1 Bacteroidota bacterium
CAAAATAACAGCAGTTGCCACAGGCGGATTGGCACCATTGACTTTCCAGATTAGTTTAGGTGGAGCGCCTTATGTAGCATCAACAACATTAGCAGACGCATCAGTTGTAGGCAATACTTTGACCTATGCAACATTAACTTCTGGAACTGTAAGAATTCGTGTTACAGATGCTAATGCAGCACCCAACGCGTGCACCGCCGAAACTGCAATTTTCACAATTACAACACCAATTGTGGTAGCAGGAACAGCAGCATCAACACAAGCTTCTTGTGGACTTAGCAACGGAACCGTTACTTTGGTAGCAACTGCAGGAGCAGTTGGACCTTTTATTTATAGTTTCAATTCACCTCCTATTGTAAATAATACTGGATTATTTACAGGAGTTGCAGTAGCAAACAACTATCCTTGGGAAATTACAGATAGCAAAGGTTGTAAAGTAACTGGCACAGTAAATGTAACCCAACCCAATCCAATTGCAGGAACAGCAGTTATTAAAACCAATTATACTTGTTTAGGAACAGGTTGTATAGAAGCGCAAACGGTTTCAGGCGGTTTTCCAGGATATACTTACAGTATAAGTATAGGTGGCGCATTTCAACCAAGTCCAGAATTTTGTAATTTAACCAATGGCACCTATATCATTACAATCAAAGATTCTAAAGATTGTACTTTTGCGACCAATGCAGTAACAATTGCTCCATTAAACCCAGTAACCAATATAACATTTACTAATACAGCACCTAATTGCCCGAGTCAAACAGCAAGTGTAACATTGACACCAGTGGCTGCATTAGTGCCAACAACAGGCAATGCACCATTTACCTACTCAATTACTGCACCAGCATCTTTAGTTGGTAATGTTCCAGTAGGCAATACATTTAACAATTTACCACCAGCAACACCAATAATTTTTGAGGTTACAGATGCAAAAGGTTGTAAATTTTCAAAAACCTATACCATTCAACCAATTACGCCAATAGTGGTAAATGGAAGTGCAACAAATGTGCAGTGTTCTGGCAGCAGTACAGGTAGTGTAACATTTAATGTTTCTGGATTTAGTACTAATTACAATTATACAATAACAGAAATTGCTAACGTTGTACCGCCAGTTTCGGTTTCATCATCAACATTAGCGGTAATAAACATAGGAAGTTTACCAGCAGGAAGTTATACAATTTTGGTAACCGACAATGTTACCAATTGTACTGCAACAGCAACTGTGGTAATAAGTAATCCTTTAGCGCCATTAACGTTAAACCCAACTGTTACCCCAAAAACTTGTTTAACTGGAGGAAGTGTGAGTGTTGTAACAACAGGAGGCTGGGGTGCAAATACATTTACTTTAACACAACCAGCACCAGCTGTGCCAACAACTTTAACCAACACCACTGGTACATTTAGCAATTTAACACAAGTTGGATTATACACCATTAGCGTTAAAGATCTAAACGGTTGCATTGTATCGCAAACATTCAATATTATTAATTCGGGAGCACCATTCTTGGTTTTAAATGCTGCGGCGACAGATTATTGTTTTGGTGGAGCCAATTCCAATGCAGCAAAAATTGTAGTAACAGCAAGTGGTGGAACAGGAACAGGTTATGAATATTTCTTGTTACCAAGTACTTCTGCAAATACAAATGTACCTGCAAACGAATTTCCTAATCTAAGTCCAGGAACCTATACTATTCAAGTCAAAGACAGCGCAGGTTGTCCATCTAACAATGTAATTGTTGTTATAGAACCAAAATTAACAGTTGGTGCAACTTTAGTAAAAGGTTTGGATTGTACAGCATCTCCAAATGCAGAATACACTATTAACGTTGCCAATGGTTATCCAAGTTACAGTTACCAAGTACAATTTAACGGTGGTGGTTTCTCAGCTTTAACCCCAATTGGAACATCATTCTTGTTTACAGCCTCAAGTGGAGCAGGAACCTACGACATAAAAATCACTGATAGCAAACTTTGTACTGCTGATATACAAATAATTATAAATCCATTAGTACCAGTTACAGCTTCAACAACCCAAGTAGATGTAAAGTGTAACGGTTCTAATACGGGTAGCTTTACAATATCGCCTCTTGGTGGAACAGCAGGAACTTCGGGTTATTTAGTTCAGTTTACTGTAACTGGTTTATTCTTGCCAAACAATTTCACCCATTCTGGTTTAGTAGCTGGAACATATACTTACATTGTTAGAGATTCTAAAAATTGTACTTTTGCAGGTTCGGTAACGATTACTGATTTGTTTGCGCCGATTCTTGCCGCACCTGTAGGAACGGATATTGTAATTCCAGGAGGAGTTTGTAATGGTGCGCCAATACCATCAAATGGTACAATTTGTATTCCTACAATAACTGGTGGATTAGCACCATACACAATAACTTTAACAGATAACACAGGTGGTGGAGCCGATATAGTAAAAATAAATGTACCATCAGGAAGTTTGGAATGTTTTAATGGGCTAGCATTTGGTATTTATTCAGTTGCAATTACAGATTCTAACAATTGTTCGATATCATATCCACCAATAAAAATTTCTTTACCACCAACTGGTTTAAATATTAATACAACAGCTGGTATTGTGACTTGTGCTTTAGGAGCATCAATAACATTAAACCTATCTGGACCATTATTAGCAAGTAGTACTACTTTTTATTATGGAATTTACACACCAGCAAATCCTGCTCTACCGCCATTCTCGCAATTTGTTTTGTTCGATCCGTTAGCCATACCGTTGCCTGGACCACCACCAACTTATGTAGGGCCATTCGGACCAACACATACTTTTACAGGATTAGATCCAGATACATTATATACTTTTGTAGTTTATAGTGTTGCAAATCAATGTCATTATATTGAAACAGCAACAACAGCAGTTAGTACAATTTCTCCACTAGTTATAAGTAATTTAGTTGTGAACAATGTCTCTTGTCAGGGCAGTTCTGACGCAAACGTTAGTTTTCAATTTAGTAATTATTCTGACACAACATCTATAACATATACAATCTACAGATCACTTGGAAATGTTTCAACAGGAATAACTGGGACTAGCTTAGGATTAACAGGAGCTCCAGTTACGATTTCTAATTTGGGACCGCTAGCACCAGGTCAATATTACATTAGATTTATATTGAATAACGGAACAAATGCTGATTGCGTAAGTGGAACAGCACCATTTACTATTTCTCAATCGCCAACACAGTTAACCTTAACAACATTAGAAATTAAAAAAGATGCTTGTGGCAAAAACATTGGTGTTGCTTCTGGCACAGGAAATGGAGGTTCAGGTGGCTTTACTTATCAAATATTCCCAAGTGGTTTTGTGCCACCAGTTAATATTCCAGTAAACAATCCAACTTATTTAGCATTTGTAAATTCAGCTGCTTGGACAAGTACAAGTACATTCACAGGACTTACAGGAAGTGCTACTCCAAACAATTATGTAATATTCGTAAAAGACAGCAATGGTTGTGTGGTTTCTCAAACAGTTTCAGTAAGACTAGAGCTAGCATTGGTTCTTGATCCATTAACAGCCAATCAATGTTTGAATGTAGCATCAAGTTATACAATTACAGCAGTTGCTAATGGAGGATTCGGAATAAAAACTTATTCATCTGCAACAGCTACGCCAAGTACAAACACAACAGGAATTTTTAGTTTCCCGATACCATCAGTAGCAACACCTGTAACAATAACCGTTACCGATGCCAATGGTTGTACCGATTCGAAAACAATAACTATTAACCCAAAAGTTAATTTATCGTTGACAAATGTTATTCAACCAACTTGCGCCACAGGAACTAACACTTCTGCAAACAATGGTTCAGTAACTGCAAATGGAATAGGAGGAACTGGAA
>JAYVBR010000139.1:0-3859 GCA_043750395.1 Bacteroidota bacterium
ACGAAGATGTCTTTTCCTGTTTCTTCGTCTGTAATAAATCCGTAACCTTTAGATTCATTAAAAAATTTTACTGTTCCTGTGCGCATTGTAATTGTAATAAATAATTAATATTACTGCAAATGTAATGTAATATTTGATATAAAAATGTTTTATGTTAACTATTTTTGAAAATAATTGATTTTCAGGTAGTTCATCGTTTTAATTATAATTTAAACGGATTTAAGAATCTAAATTAATATTTTTTTAGAAATAATCTGACCATTTTCGAGCTTAATTTTTACTATTAATGTTTGATTTTTAACTAAAATAGTTGTTGTGGTAAATGTTTTATTCTCAATTTCTTCTGAATTGATTAAATTTCGGCCTAGTATATCAAAAACTTCTATTTGTTTTATATTTAATAAATTTGATTGAATATTAATTTTCGAATCTTTTACGCAAACATTTACTGCATTTTCCGCATTCACGAAAGTGTTATTGGCCAATGCTGAATTGGTATATTTCAAAACAAATCGGTCGTTGAAAGTTCCAAAATTGGTTGTGAATGTGTATGGTGCTTGTTTTAAATCGTGAGTAATGTTCAATAAATTGTCTTGCAAATAAATGTTTTGATTTTCGAAAATGCCTTCAAATCTATCAATACTTATTGATGTTTGACCAGAAACTGCGCTCGAATAACCTAGTTTTACTTGGTCGTTTGTATCAAAATTGGCTCGTGATTGAATTTTATAAACAGAATTTAGATTGTTTTCCATAAATGAGTAAAAATTGACATAATTTTGAGATTTATTTCCTAATCCGTCATAGCCATAATCAAATTGTGTAGTGGTTTCAGGCAAATAAGCAATTAATTGTTGGCTGAACATTTTGTCAACATTTTCGAAATTTAACCACAATCTGTCTTTTTGTAAATTGGAGTTCGAATTTCTAAAAAATTGATCGTTAGTATGTGTTTTGTTTCTCATACTATTATTAAAAATCAAGTCATTGGTCGTTTCTCCTTCTATAAAAAATCCTTGCCCTGTGCCTATAAAACCATCAGGCGTTAAACTGCCCGAACCGCTTGGCGAACCAACTCCTGTTGCGCCAGATAAATTGTAGGTAGCATAATCGTTGTTGTTGTAATTGTTTATGTTTGGTCCAGGATTAGTGCCAACTGGAGATAAATTGCCTATATGTGTCCAAAAATAAAGTGTTCCAGAAATGTTGTTGTTTGCTGCTAATGGTGTGATGTTGGCTTTTATAAAATCGTCAGCTTTTATTGATGATGGATATGGATTTCCTACAAAATTGAAATCATCAGTTGTTGATCCTGCATTGGCACTTTGAACCAATGTAAATGGAATAATGCCATTGTTGACTTCGCCCGAAAAAGTTACTGTTTCGGTTCTTGGGAAAGCTCCTGAAATTCCGCCTAATATTGTATAACCAACTCCTGGAGTCAAATTAGTTGCTGCTGGCGAAGTAACTTTTACCCAATCGTCGCCATTGTCATCAAATGAATCTGAACCGGGAATTATTTGACTTGTTGGATTGAAAAGTCCGCTATTCAAATCAGAAAAATTGGCTGTATTGAAGTTAAATGTATAAGAGTTGTACCAATTGCCGAACGTCGATGCTAGATTGGCAGTTTTTACTGGCGATGACCAATAGGTATAATCGTATAAATCGAAATTAGGCGTGGTTCGGGTTATGTTGGTTGTGCCTGAGCCAGAGTTTAAAAACCCATTCTCTGTTTGAACTAATGAACCATTGTTGGCAACATTAATTGTTCCGTTATTCGTTAGAACTTTATTTATTGATACATAATTATTTGAAGGAATTGTTAATGTTTTTGTAGTAGCTAATGTTAAATTACCAGTTGCTATTAAATTATTAGAAACCGATGTATCAAAATTATTATTTAAAATCACGTTATGAAAAACTTCTGTTCCTTCTGAAGCAATGTTATTGATTATTTGAGGTAAAGCACCATTAAAATTAACTGTGCCATTTCCTTCTTCGAATGCTGAATTGCTAATGTTGTTGGTCCAATTACCATTAAATGTTAATTGACCGTCTAGAGCTGCTGTACTGTCGTCCATATCAAGTGCGCCAGCAGGTACATCTATTAAAACATTTCCATTAACTTCTAATTTGTTGTTTATATTTCCGACAATTTCTACTTTTTCACCAGTAATAGTTAAATTTTTTGCTTTGGCAATATTCCCATAATCTGATGCAAATTGTGCTGTTGCACTTATTATTGCTTGATTATTGAATGTGTTGTCGCCAACTTGAACATCGACAGTTGCGTCTGGAACAACCAATGTGTCCCAATTAGCGCAATCGAACCAATTTTTGTTTCTTGCTCCAGTCCATTTGCCATTAATATAGGTGTCGCCAATAATTGAAATGTTCAAACAAGGACTTGGTAAATAATAGTTATATCCACCCGCAACATAAGTAGTATTGTCGGTATAAGTTGTCCAATTTAATGTATTGTTGATTAGCGAAATCCAATCAAGTCTTGATAAGGTTGTTGCGAAACCAGGTGCAATTGGTTGATTGAATTTTACAAATCCGTTGCCAGTTGGCGCAAGAGTAACATAACATTCGGTTGATGGAAATAATGTTGACCATTGAGAAGATTGACTACCACCGCCAGGAGTAGCATTCCACCCGCTTTCTGTCCAGCCATAAAGTACATTGCCATCGTAAGTTACTTCTTGCGCTGCTGCACCATCAGTCCATGTTCCGCCTTGTGTTATCCAAATATCGTCATTACTGTTAAGGTTAAAACCAGTTCTACCAAAAATTGGTACAATTCCTTTTGTCCAATTTGCATCAACAACTCCGCAAGAATAAATATCAAATTCACTTATATTTGCAACGTTTCCTGGGTTTACATTAGATCTAAAGACTATTATTGTGCCTTTTGGCAAAGTAGTTCCTGTCCTTGTAATAGATATTACTCCTTCGGTACTTCCCCATTTGCCTGCAACTTTTCTTTCATAACCATTGTCTGTAATATAAAAAGTAGTTCCAATTAAAATATCTTGAAAACAAACAAATACAATTTCATCTGTACCTGATGAGGCGTTTATTGCTCCAGTATTAACGTTTACTGCAATAATTGCTAAATCACCCCGCGTTAATGTTGTTACTGTTAAAATATCGAATAGAGAACTTGTAATTCCGGTTAATCCTGTTGCAGATGCACTTAGCGTTAAACCTGAACCTATAACTGTGTGAATAATATTTGTAAAAGTTGCAACTCCAGCAACGGCAGCAATATTTATTAGAGAACCCGTCATTGTACCTGTACTGGTTAATGAAATAGTTCCAGTAAAATTCAAATCTTTGTTGTTACAAGCGTCTAATGCTGTTAAAACAACATTGCTCATAGCAGCATTAATTCCTGCACTTAAGGGTTGCGATGAGAAGATTAATTTGGTAGCTACAACACTAATTACATTTGAACCATTTGAAGATATTTGTGCTCCAAATGCAGATTTAGTTGATCCAGTTGGCGAAAAAGTTACATTTGCATTACTTATAGAAAAAACAAAATCTTCACCGTCAAATGCATCTGCGCCAAGCGGACATTTCAATGACAACCGTAGTGATAATGTTTTTTCTGTATTATCTGTAACTGAAATATTTAAACCTGAAAAAACAATAGTAGTTCCAGTAACCGTTCCTGTTGCTATAAAATTTGCACCGTCAAATAATGCAATTGTGTTGATACCATCAGCCCAAGTTCCAACAGTATTTCCAGCATTTTGTAGCATTGTAAAATCAGTTAAAATTGTTGGAAACGCATCTGCATCATTTAAACCTACACCACCATCACGAACTTTAAATTGCCAAACTTGTA
>JAYVBR010000140.1:0-3855 GCA_043750395.1 Bacteroidota bacterium
ATCAATAGACAAAGTTGTTCAAAACAAAGACGGCGAATATGCAGTAATTATCGACAGAATATCGCAAGATGTTCCTTTTTATCGTGCTTATTTAAAAAACGCAGCATTAACAGGAACCAACGTTATCAATAATCCATTTTGGTGGAGTGCAGACGACAAGTTTTTCAACAATTCTTTAGCTGATACTTTGGGTGTACCTTTACCAAACACTGTAATACTTCCATCTGCAGAACATCCAACAGATACAACAGGAAAATCGTTCAGAAATCTAGCCTACCCAATGGACTGGGAAGGAATTTTTGACTACATTGGTTTTCCAGCCTATATGAAACCTTATGCTGGCGGTGGTTGGAAAAACGTATACAGGTTAGAAAACAAAGAAGAATTCTGGGAAAAACACCAAGAAACTGGACAATTAGTAATGATGTTGCAAGAAGAAATCGTTTTTACAGAATATTTTAGAGTCTATTGTCTTGGCGGAAAAGACGTTCATATTATGCAATACGAACCAAGAAATCCGCACCATTTGCGATATGTAATTGACGGCCCACCAGTTTCTAAAAAATTATTAGCAACTGTAAAAGATTATACTTTAAGACTTTGCAAAGGTTTAGGATATGATTTCAACACAGTAGAATTCGCTGTTCGCGACGGAATTCCTTATGCAATCGATTTTGGAAATCCTGCACCCGATGCAGAATTAACATCTGTCGGAGCCGAAAATTTCGAATGGGTTGTCGAAGCTGCTGCAAATATGGCTATCGCTGCAGCCAAAAAGCAAAAATCCGGAAAAATGAACCTAACTTGGGGAACTTTTATCAAAGATGCTTGTAAATAAAAATTGTTTTAAGTTTATGGTTTCGAGTTTTACCAATTTATTAAAAACAACAACTTGAAACCTGAAACCTGAAACCTTAAACAAAATGTATGTCAAAAAAATTACCTACTTTCACACTTGGTGTTGAAGAAGAATATCAAATTATTGATCCACAAACCCGCGATTTGCGTTCGCATTTATCAAAAATTGTCGATGGTGCCAAAATAATTCTAAACGAGCAAGTCAAAGCAGAAATGCACCAATCGGTTGTCGAAGTTGGCACCAATATTTGTCAAAATATAGCCGAAGCCGAAAAAGAAATTAAATTCTTACGGTCAAAAATTGTCGAATTGGCAGCCAAACAAGATTTAGTAGTTGGTGGCGCAGGAACGCATCCGTTTTCGCGTTGGCAAGACCAACCAATTACCGATGATCCTCGTTATCACAACATTGTAAATGAGTTGCAAGATGCTGCTCGATCTAATCTGATTTTTGGAATGCATTGTCACGTCGGAATCGAAAATCGAGAACAAGGTCTGCAATTAATGAATCAGGCTTGTTATTTCTTACCACATATTTTTGCATTATCGACCAATTCTCCGTTTTGGGAAGGACGAAATACTGGATATAAATCATTTAGAACCAAGGTTTTCGATAAATTTCCTAGAACTGGTTTGCCTGAATATTTCGATTCTGTTTCGTCTTATGACAATTATTTAGAGACATTGATTAAAACAAATTGTATTGACAATCCAAAAAAAATTTGGTGGGATTTGAGACTGCATCCTTTTTACGATACGATTGAATTTCGAATTTGCGACATGAGTTTAACAACTGATGAAGCAATGTGTATAGTGGCAATTATTCAAGCAATTGTAGCCAAACTATACAAATTGAATGTTCAAAACACTAGTTTTAATATGTATAGAATTGCATTGATCAAAGAAAATAAATTTAGAGCAGCACGTTATGGAATCGAAGGAAATATGATTGATTTTGGACTTCAAAAAGAAATCGAAACCAAACTTTTAATCAGTGAATTACTCGAATTTGTTGACGATGTTGTTGATGAATTAGGCAGTCGTGAGCAAATTAATTATGTTCACACAATGATGCGTGAAGGAACTGGAGCCGATAAACAATTAACAATTTTCGAAAAAACTGGCGATTTATCTAAAGTGGTAGATTTTATTACTGGCGAATTTACAAAAGGACTTTAAATTAGTGTTCAATTTTCTGTCGTAATTTATAAATATTGAAATTAGCTTTTAAAATTGATATTTGAATTTATTGAGTAATTCGTCGGCTTTTTAATACATTTTAACTATTTTTGTAAACTAATTTCCATTTAACATACATTAAAATGAGTGAACAAACATTAAAAATTGCAATTTTAGATATGTACGATGGCGAACCAAATCAAGGAATGCGCTGCATTATTGACATAATAAATAGGTTTAACCAAATTGTTACATTTAAAATATTTGATGTTCGAGGAAAATCAGAATTCCCAGAAATTAATAAATTTGATATTTATATTTCGACTGGCGGGCCAGGAAATCCATTGGTTGGAGACGGAAACTGGGATTTAAAATACTATAATTTTATAGACCAAATAACGGAATGGAATAAAGAAAAAACAATAAAAAAACACGTTTTATTTATTTGTCATTCTTTTCAAATGGCTTGTAAACATTTTGGATTAGCAGAAATTACTAAAAGAAAAGATACTTCGTTTGGTGTAATGAAGATTCATAAAACTGCCGAAAGCCAAAATGATCCAATTTACGAGGGCTTATCTGATCCATTTTACGCTATCGATTCACGTGATTATCAAGTAGTTCAACCAAGATTGAGTATGTTTAAGAAAAAAGGAGCTCAAATTATTTCTTTAGAAAAAATTAGAGACCACGTTCAATACGAACGCGCAATTATGGCAGTGCGTTTTTCTGATTATATGTTTGGAACACAATTTCACCCCGAAGCAGATGCTTTAAGTTTTATAGCGAATCTTAAGAAAAAAGAAACTCGCGAGAAAATTATTGCAATGAAAGGAAAAACCAAATTTCGAGATATGTTAGAAGATTTACTTGATGAAGAAAAAATTTATAAAACAAATGAAACACTAATTCCAAATTTCTTGAGATTTGCCATCAATGATTTAATGATTTCAAAAAAAATACTTTCAAATTAATACCAAAATTATGAAAAATATATTCTTATTAATATTTCTGTTGATTAATTCTCATTTATATTCTCAATCTGAATCAAAAATGACTGATCCAAATCTTTTTGGAACTTGGTCTGGTTCAGAAAAAGATGGTCAAGAAAAAGGGATGACAAAAAACTGGATAATGCATAGATTTGAAGACGGAACATTTGTATTGCTTTTTACCACTGTAAAAGATAATGAAATTGATAATTTTTCTGAAAAAGGAAGATGGTGGGTTGACGAAAAAGGCATTTTTAATGAATATCATAACAATAGCAAATTGACAGATCAATATTCTTACAAAGTATTAGACGCAAATAATGTAAAATTTAAAGCGAAATCTATGGCTATGGAAATGTCAAATCAAGAATATGAATTTATAGATACTAGAGTTTTAGATGGTGTTTAATTTTTAATTAAAAAATATGATTCCAAAATATAGAAAACTCTTTAACGAACAATTCTCATCTGAAAAATACCAAGAATTTCAAGATGATATTGCATCAGATTTTGATTATTTACCAACATTTCGAATTGCGGAAACACCTTTTTTTATATCAAATGAATTAAAATTACAATTAATTGAGGGTTGCAATGATGTTATAAAATTAATTCAACAAGACAACTTTAATAACATAACAAACAAGGCATTAGAATTAAATACCAAAGTTCCAAACGAAGATAATCATACCACTTTTTTAGCAATTGATTTTGGAGTTTGCGAAGAAAACGGAGAAGTCGTTCCGAAATTAATTGAGGTTCAAGGTTTTCCATCTTTGTACAATTATCAGTATGTGCTTTATGAAAAATTCCGAAAGCATTTTCC
>JAYVBR010000141.1:0-19116 GCA_043750395.1 Bacteroidota bacterium
ATTGGATTCAACAACGGTACAATTCTTTTGGGTAACGAACGTGAAGCAACTGTTTTTAATCTAAAGCAAAACACAACAGAGTTAACTAATAATTTAACTTATAAAACTAAAAACCATAAATGGCTTTTTGGAACCCACAATGAGTTTTATGATATTGATTATGGTTTTGTAAACGCATTAAACGGTAGAATTTCTTATAAATCATTAACCGATTTTAATAACGCATTACCTTCAAGAGTTCGTGGAACTTATTCATTTAATGGTGCCAATAGTAATACTTTATTTAATAATCCGTATTCTAAATTTAAAATAAATTTATTAAGTGCTTATGTTCAAGATGAAATAAAGATTGGATCAAAACTAAAAATCACTCCAGGAATCAGAGTAGATTATACCTATTTACCAACAAAACCAAAACAAAACTCACAATTAAAAACATCTGCAGTCGATCCGAATTTTGGAACAACTTACAAATATACACCTTTAAAAAACCTATCAAATGATTTTTTTGGACAGCCATTAATCTCACCAAGAATTGGGTTTAATTATAATGTCTATGACGATGATTCATTAATTATTCGTGGTGGAACAGGCGTTTTTACAGGAAGAATTCCTTTTGCTTGGTTGGGTTATGCCTATTATAATGATGGTGTTGGATATGGTAGTTATGACAAAAATAACATTACTGCAGCCGAAGTTACAACTTTGGGCGATCCATTATTAAACAATGGTTTAACGAATTATCAAGGTCAATCGTCACCAAAAGTACAATTAGATTTAATAGACAACGATTTTAAAACGCCTCAAAACTTGAAAAGTTCATTGGCATTTGATGTTACTAATAATGGTTATAAATTTACTTTTGAAGGAATATATACTAAATTTTTAAACGATTTAAAGTTTCAACAGATAAATAAAACAGACAATCCAACTTATTTTACTTATGACACTAAAAAAGAAATGCCAATTTATAATGCTAACATAAATTCTGGTTTTTCTAACGTTTATTTATTGACAAACACTAACGAAGGATACAGTTATAACTTGACCGCGCAAGCATCAAAAAGTTACTCGTTTGGTCTAAACGTCATGGCTGCTTATACTTACGGAAATTCTAAAGATATTTCAAACGGAATTAGAAACTCTATGGAAAGTAATTGGCAGTTAAACCAATCATTAACACCAAATAATGCTCAATTAGCAACTTCTAATTTCGAAATAAAACACAGAATCATCGCAAATCTTGGTTATGATGTTAAATTAAGCGAAAACAACACTTTAACAACCAACGTTATCATTAATGGACAATCAGGAAATCCATTTACTTGGGGATATGTGAACACATCGATTGCCAATTCTGGTCAATCTGCTGGACTTGCTTATATTTTTAAAGATGCAACTGAAACTGCTAAATATGTAGGAAATGTTGCAGGAGTACCAGCTGCCGATGCGGCACAACAAGTTTCAGATTATGAAAATTATATTTCTAAAAACGAATATTTAAAATCAAGACGAGGCAAGTTTACAGAAAGAAATGGAGACAATACGCCTTGGAACACTCAAATTGATTTGAGAATTATGGACGAATTTAAAATCAAAAGCAAAAATTCGAATCAAGCAATTCAAGTTTCATTAAGCATCATCAATTTTGGTAATTTAATAAACAAAGAATGGGGAAAGAGTTATTATGTTTCAAACACATTTAATTCAACAGCTAGTATTGGATTGTCTAGAAACGGAAATTTACCAGCAGCTAGTTCAAATGCTGGCGACCCAACATTTACTTTTAGAACTCCAACAACAAAACCTTTTACAGTTGACCAATTTGCATCGAGATTTCAAGGACAACTAGGATTAAAGTATATTTTTTAATTTAAAAGGGTATAATATCTAAATAAAAATCAATCTTTATTTAAATTATAACATATTGGAATAATTTTTGTAACAAGCCTAAATAAAAATTCTAAAAAGCTAATTGAATATAAACAACTTAGGATTATAAATTTATGATTAGCTTTAAATACAAATAATAATTTTTTAATTAATAAAACAAAAATGAAATTTTTTATATTATCAATTTTCTTATTCATAAACACTGTTTTTCAACAAATAGAAACAATTTCTGCCGATAAAGCCAAAGATTTTATTGACAAAGTAGCAATAGTCGAAGGCAGGGTAGTTGCATTTAAAATTGCACCCGAAGGCAAGAGTATTAATTATATAAACATTGATAAAAAATATCCTGATAATATTTTTTCGGTAGTTATAACCAATGAATATTTAAATAAACTAAATCTAAAAATGGAAGATTTAGAAAATAAAATTATAAGCGTTAAAGGAAAAGTTTCTGTTTATAAAAACGACCCAAAACAAGTGCCACAAATTTTTAATCCAGAAAGTCTAGAAATTAAGAGCAATTAATTTATTTTAAAATAATAGAAATTTAATTACAGATAATTATAAATTATAAATATATAATTATCGAGATAATATTAATATTTCGGGATTTTACATTTTTGACAACGCCAAAACAAAAAGTATTAAAACAGTTAAAGGGCTTATTTATGTTAAGTTATAAAAACCAATTTAAAGATTTTACTTAATTTTTAGAAATATTAAAAACTTTTTAGAATGAGATAGGCGATATGATAATTCACAACTATATATGTTTTCCAGTTTCCCAGTCGTGTTTTCCAAGATATTTTTCGGCACTTTCTATTGCTCCAGTTTCTAAAACAGTTCCCATAGAATCGTTCCATCGGTTTAAATAGCCAAAAAGAGAAATTACGCCAAGCATTTCAACAATTTCGCCTTCGTTCCAATATTTATAAAGTTCGGTTTTGATATTTTCATCAACAGCATTTGGAATCATTGTTGCTGCAATCGAAAAATTTAAGGCAATTCTTTCCGCTTCCGAAAATGATTGATGTGTTTTATAATCCCAAATATTATCCAGTTGTTCTTGCTCAGCACCATAACGTTCGGCAGCACGAATTGTGTGTGCTTGACAATATCGGCAACCAGCAGCGTTGCTAGAAACCCAACCAATCATTCGCTTGAGCGCAGATGTAACCCGACCATTATTTTCCATAACCGCCATATTCAAATTGATGAATGCTTTGGAAATCGAAGGTCGATGTTGCATTGTCAAAACCGAGTTTGGGCAAAAACCTAAAGTTTCATTGAAAAACTCAGCTAATTTTCGGGTTTCTTCGTTGTGGTTGGCTGGCAATGAATTGACTAATGGCATAATTATTAATTTCTAAAACAATCCGTTAATTTCGGCATCAATTCTATTGATAATCATTCCTAAATCTTCAGGATTATTGACGAAATCTATATTATCAACATCAATAATCAACAATTTTCCTTTGTCATAAGTTTGAATCCAGGCTTCGTATCTTTCGTTCAAACGACTCAAATAATCTATCGAAATGGTGTTTTCGTATTCGCGACCGCGTTTGTGTATTTGACCAACTAAATTTGGAATAGAACTTCGCAAATAGATTAATAAATCTGGAGCTTTTACCAAACTTTCCATCAATTCGAATAACGATTTGTAATTTTCGAAATCACGATTTGTCAACAATCCCATTGCATGAAGATTGGGTGCAAAAATATGTGCATCTTCATAAATTGTTCGGTCTTGAATAATTTTTTTGCCGCTTTCACGAATTTGTAAAACTTGACGAAACCTACTGTTCAAGAAATAAATTTGCAAATTAAACGACCAACGCTCCATTTGATGGTAAAAATCATCAAGATATGGGTTGTCAACAACGTCTTCAAAATGCGGTTCCCACTTAAAATGTTTTGCCAAAGATGTTGTTAATGTTGTCTTACCTGCGCCAATGTTTCCTGCTACTGCTATATGCATTATTCTAAATTTATTTTATAATTTTTAATTTCTTGGATTGTAAAAATAGTCAAAATTTGGTTTTTGTAATCGAAAATTGCAAATGTTTTTTAAAAATTTTCATTTTTCATTTTTAACAATCCATTAATATCAATTCTTGATTCTTATTGTCATATTTGTTAAATAATAAATTTTAAAGATAATGAAAAATATTTTTTTAGGTTTAATCACTTTATTTTCAGTTGCTTTCGCAAATGCACAAAAATATTTTCAAGGTTCAGCGACCTATGAAACTAAAACATCAACAGCCGATTTTAAAAAACGGTTCGAAGGCAATAAAGACATTACGCCTGAAATGCAAGCAATGATTGAACAAAGAATGAAAAAAATGTTAGAAAAAACATTTATTTTAAGTTTTGACAAATCAACATCTATATATAAAGAAGAAGAAAAACTTGAAGCGCCAGGACAAGCAAGTGGCGGCATGCGTATGATGTCTAACATGATGGGCGCAGGTGGCACTTTTTATAAAAATGTAAAAGACAAAAATTACATAGTCAACAAAGAATTTATGGGAAAAGAGTTTTTAATAAAAGATTCATTGCCCAGCTTAAAATGGAAAATGGAATCGGAAACCCGAATAATTGGCGGATACAATTGTTTTAAAGCAACTGCAATTAGACCAGCGAGCAAAACCGATTTTAGAAATTTTAGACCAAAAGAAGAAACCGCAGCAACAAAAAAAGCCGATTCTGAAAAGAAAACTACTTTGCTGGACAATATCGAAATGCCAAAAGAAATAATGATTACTGCTTGGTACACACCAGAAATTCCAGTGAACCAAGGTCCAGAAAATTATTGGGGTTTGCCTGGACTAATTCTTGAAGTCAACGATGGAAAAACAACAATTTTGTGTTCGAAAGTTGTAATGAATGCCAAAGAGAAAGTCGAAATTAAACCTTCGACCACTGGCGATGTCATAACTCAAGAAAAATATGATGAAGTTGTTCTAAAAAAAATGGAAGAACTAAAAGAAATGAATGGAGGCAAAGGTTTTGGTCAAGGAATGGGCGGAATGAGAAGGTAAATTGTTTTAATTTGGGCGTGACCTGTAATCTCTTCAAAAAAAGACGAGACAGGTCGGGCAATTCACTCCAATCTTTTGTTCCGCTATCGCTACTCAAAAGGATTTCCGTTGCTGTCCCTCACGCAAAAAACCAATATCAGTAGAGCAATAGTGCAATTAACGATTTAAAAGCAAAATGAAAAAACTTTACTACCTGTTGCTCTTTTTTTCTAGTTTATCCATTTCGCAAAACATAAAATTCGAAGGTGTTATTCAAGACAATATAAAATTAGGTCTTGAAATGGCGAATGTTATTGCAATAAACCAAGCCACAAAGACAATGGACGCCTATGCGATTACAAACGATAAAGGGAAATTTGCATTAAACTTGAAGCCAAATACTTCATATAATATTAAAGTAAGTTATTTGGGAATGCAAAGTAAAGAAGTTGTAATTGCAACCAAAGCCGAAAATATTTCGCAAAATATTATTCTCGAAAACAGCGAAAATCAATTGAACGAAGTCGAAGTTGTGCGCGAAATGCCAGTTTCTATTAAAGGAGACACGATTGTTTACAACGCCGATTCATTTAAAACAGGAACCGAACGCAAACTCGAAGATGTCCTGAAAAAATTGCCCGGAGTTGTTGTCAATAAAGATGGCGAAATTGAAGTCGAAGGTAAAAAAGTTCAAAAATTAATGGTCGAAGGAAAAGATTTTTTTGATGGCGACACCAAACTAGGCGTAAAAAATATTCCAGCCGATGCAATCGATAAAATTCAGGTTTTAAAAAATTATAATGAAGTCGATGCTCTAAAAGGTTTGGGCAACGACCAAGATAATATTGCAATGAATATAAAGCTTAAAGCTGGAAAAAAGAATTTTTGGTTTGGCGATATTACAGCTGGAATTGGCGTTATTCGGGAAGAAAGTCGGTATATTGTCAACCCAAAATTGTTTTATTACAGTCCAAAATACAGTTTAAATTTGATTACCAATTTCAATAATATTGGTGAATTGCCATTAACAGTTCAAGATTATTTCAAGTTTACAGGCGGTTTCAAAAATATGATGAAAAAAGGTGGATCAAACTTCAATTTATCGTCCAATGATTTAGGAATTTCTTTACTTCGAAACAATCGAGCCAAAGAAATCGAAACCAAATTCGGAGCAACTAATTTTGTTTATAACATTACTAAAAAATTCAGTTTGAGTGGTTTTGGCATTTTAACTTCGTCGAAAACCAATTTAGAAACTTTTTCTCAAAGTACGATTCTAAAAACTGGTGTGAAACAAAAAAACGACGAAAAAAGCATTCAAAATAATAATTTAGGTTTGTTTAAAATTAGTGCGACTTTCAAACCAAATACCAAATTGCAAGTCGATTACGATGTTTTATCGAAAATATCCAGACAAGACGAACAATCGAACTCGTTTCGGGAAATTATTTTTAATAATTTGAATTCCAAAGAAGACATTTTTTCATTAAAAAAACAAGATCCGACTTCGGTCAATCAAAATCTGAATTTGTATTATACCAAAAACGATAAAAATATTTTTGCAGTCGAATTGCAGCATTTGTACCAAGACGAGAATCCGTTTTATAATGCCAATTTACAAAATCAAGCTTACAATTTATCAGGAATAATTGCTGGTCAAAACAGAAATAATTTGAATCAAAACCGATTTGTGAAAACCAATAAAACAGATGCTAAACTCGATTATTATTATATGGTTACGCCTAAAAGCAACATCAATTTAACGTTTGGAAATACTAATTCTCAGCAACAATTTAACTCGAATATTTATCAGTTTTTGGATAATGGTTTTAGTAATGATTTATTGAATCCAGAAAACAACAATCGAGTAAAATATTGTTTTAACGATGCTTTTTTAGGTTTGCATTACAAAATCTTGACAGGAAAATTTACTTTCACGCCGGGATTGAATTTTCATACATTCAATACCACAAACACGCAATTAGGATCAAATTATAAATTGAATTTCACAAGATTATTGCCAGATTTTTTCGCTTTGTATCAAATAAAAAAATCAGAATCATTGACTTATAATTTTTCATTAAACAATGATTTTACTGATATAAATCAATTGGCTTCGGGATTTATTTTGTCTAATTTGAATAATTTATTTCAAGGAAATCGAGAACTTGAAAACGCCACTTCGCAAGTTCATTCGTTAAGATATTTCAAGTACAATATGTTTAATTTCGAGAATATTTTTGCCAATGCAACCTATTCTAGAAAAGTCGATGCCGTGAAAACCAATGCCAATTTTGTTGGAATAAATCAATCATCGAAGCCATTCAATTCGAATTTTGCCGATGAAAATTTGTTTGGATCAGCAAGCTACCAACGTTCGTTTTACAAATATTACAAAGCATCGGCAAACGTGAATCTCAATTGGTCAAAATTCAATAACATTCAAAATAATTTGCCAGTTGTCGTCGAAAGTTTCACGCAAAGTTATCAAGTTAAAATGTCGACCAATTTCAAAAAATATCCAAATCTTGAATTGGGTTTCGAAAAACAAATAAATAAATATTCAGGTCAAACTTTTTTTACCGATTCGCCAACAATTAATTTAGATTATTATTTTTTGGATAGTTTTTCGTTTGTTACTGAATATGAATACAATAACTATTACAATTCAGACAAATCGGTCAATAATTCGTTCGATGTTTTAACTTCAAGCTTAATTTATAGAAAAAAAGACAGCAAGTTAGAATATAAAATTTCAGGAACTAATTTGTTAAACACAACATCATTAAACGACGATAATTTCACGCAATTTGCAACTAGAACTTCGCAATATGTAGTGCAACCTCGTTATGTTATTTTGAGTTTGAAGTATGATTTGTAGCAATTTGCATTCGTTTTTTGTTATTTGTCAAACAAATATTTAACGTCAATTTTTTAATAATAATGAAATTATTTATAACAGGAATTTCAACCGATGTTGGCAAAACTATAGCTTCTGCAGTCGTTGTTGAAGCATTACAAGCCGATTATTGGAAACCAATTCAAGCAGGAGATTTAGAAAATTCGGATTCTATGAAATTAAAATCATTAATTTCAAATAACAAATCCAATATTCACGAAAATTCATACAAACTCAATACGCCTGCAAGTCCGCATTATGCCGCAGAAATTGATAATATTACAATCGATTTAAAAAAAATAATCGAACCCAAAACCAATAATCATTTGGTAATAGAAGGCGCAGGCGGATTATTTGTTCCATTAAATAATGTAAGTTGCATAATCGATTTAATTCAATCAGATTATAAAGTTTTAATTGTCTCAAGACACTATCTTGGCAGTATAAATCATACATTATTAACAATCGAAGCATTAAAATCAAGAAACATAAATATAGCTGGAATCATTTTTTCTAGCGATGAAAATCAAGCGTCAGAATCTATTATTTTATCAAAAACCAATATTAATTTTATTGGCAGAATCAATCAAGAACCGTATTTTGATAAAAATGTTATTTCAGAATATGCCGATTTATTTAGAGAAAATCTTTTAAAATTAGAAAATTAGATTACATAATAAAGATATTAGAAAATAGATTTTTTACATTTGTAAAAGTATTTGAATAAGAATTTGAGCTTTCTATTTGCTTTATTCTACAATCTATTTTTATAGTATGAACCTTCAAGAAAGAGATCAAAAACACCTTTGGCACCCTTACACGCAACACAAAACAGCGCAATTGCCAATTGCCATTGTTCGAGGCGAAGGAGCGTTATTATGGGACGAAAACTGCAAAGAATATATCGATGCAATTGCAAGCTGGTGGGTCAATCCTTACGGTCATTCTAACAAGTTTATTGCCGATGCGATTTATAAACAACTCACAACATTAGAACACGTTTTGTTTGGAGGTTTTACGCACGAACCAGCGGTTTTATTAGCCGAAAAACTTGTTGAAATTTTACCATTAAATCAACAAAAATTCTTTTTTTCTGATAATGGTTCGACAGCTGTCGAAATTGCTTTGAAAGTTGCAATGCAATTTTTTTATAACAAAAACCAAAAACGAACGACCATAATTGCTTTCGAAAATGCTTTTCACGGAGATACATTTGCAGCAATGGCAGCAAGTGGCATTTCATTTTTTACAGAAGCTTTTCAAGACGGAATGATTGATGTGGTTAGGATTCCAGTTCCAACAATAGGGCAGGAGCAAGACAGTTTCAATGCTTTGAATGAGGTTATAAAAACCAAAAATTGTGCAGCTTTTATATTTGAACCTTTGGTGCAAGGCGCAGCAGGAATGGTTATGTACCAATCTGAAAATCTCGATAAATTAATTGAAATTTGTAATAAAAATCAAGTATTTACAATCGCCGATGAGGTTATGACTGGTTTTGGAAAAACAGGCAAAATCTTTGCTTGCAATTATTTGGTTCATAAACCAGATATGATGTGTTTGTCAAAAGCTTTAACTGGCGGCACAATTCCAATGGCTATTACGACTTTTACACAAGAAATTTTTGATGGTTTTTATGATGATGATACCAATAAAGCCTTATTTCACGGACATACTTTTACAGCTAACCCAACAGGTTGTGCAGCTGCATTAGCTAGTTTAGAATTATTGCAAACTCTCGAAATGCAAAACAATTTGGTTCGAATAAATCAAAGCCATTTAGATTTCGAAAAGCGAATAAAAAACCATTCACAAGTAAAAACAACACGAGTTTTGGGAGTGATTTTCGCTCTTGAAGTGAAAACCGAAAGTCAAGAAAGTTATTATGGAAATTTGCGAAACCAATTATATGATTTTTTTATTGAAAATGGTGTCATTTTAAGACCAGTCGGAAGTATTGTTTATATTCTTCCGCCATATATCATAACAAAAATTCAGCTCGATAAAATTTATCAAACTATAGAAAATGTTTTGGAAATTTTGCCTTTTAAAACTTTAAAATAAATAAAATTAGATTCAAATTTTAATGATATAAATTAATTTAGTTTAAAAGATTCGAATAAAATGACAAAAACCGAAATCAATTTCACACAACAAGATCGTGAATTATTCGAGAAAATTGAAAAGAATTCCAAAATTCAGTTGATTATTGGATGTGTAATTGTGCCAGTTTTTATTTTGCCAGTATCAATGCCTTTTTTTATTGATTGTAGCATTGGCGATAAAATAATTTTATTTTTTTTGACTGGAATTATTGCAGCAGTTATCAGTTTTGGATTTTATAGAACCTACTTGATTCACAAATCAATTATAACGATTTTGAGAAAAGGCAAAAAAATTGTTTTAGAAGCCGAAACCGAATCTATTTATTATAAAACCGAATCGAATGCAATTAAATTTTTCAAAAACGATGATTCTTTCTATAAATTTAATCGTTTAAACTTTGCATTTAGTGGAAATTATCTCAAAAAAATAACCCATTTTACTAATAACGCAAATATTGTTTTGCAATATGTCGATACAAATAATTATGTTTTTAATTATCAAATAATAGAAAATCAAGTTCAATCAAAAGGTTATCAAACCCAAATTGTATCAATTACAAAAGAAGATAAAAAAATACTTTTAGATACTTTCATTGTTATTTTAAAGATTTTTAATTTTGTTATTTTGCCTTTATTTGCAATTATTTTGAGCACAACTATTGAATGGGAAATTAACGAAACTTCAAAGTTAATAATTGGAATTTTCTTATCGATATTTGTAGCTCTGAATCTTATTTTTTTAATTTGGTATGCGATTTTGAAACGAAATTTACAAAATCCAAACAAAATTGTTTACACAGGAAAAATCACAGACTTGGTTTTAGTAAGCCGAAAATATTCTAATTCGTTGGTGTTTTTTGGTTTAGATAGTTTTAATGTTAATGGCACTGGCGAAATTGATATCGCACCAATAAATTCGATTGTTGCGTTGCATTATTTACAAAAATCAAATGGTAAGCGTGGCAATTTAATTAAGTTAGAGAAATTGTAAATGATTTTAGCATTGTAGAAAATTTAACCCAGATTATGCATTAGGATTCGTTATGAAAACGATTTATACAAGAAAATTTGCCGCTCACGGAGTTTTTTAGAATGAAAACATATGTTATAAGTCAAGGTCTAAAAAATGAGACATCGAAGATAGATGAATACCTTTAAAAAAATAATAGCGAATGAATAAAGTGCCAAATATTGCAGTAGAAATTGTTTGTAGTAGATTGCTAATGCGTAATCTGGGTTTAAAAAACATTCGTTAGTTAGTTTGATTATTTTTATATTCTAAAAAACCAAAAATTAGTTATTTTATTGGACTAATTAAAGAAATTGGAAACGAAAACAGTTCGTCGCAAGCAAATTTAAAAATGTTATTTAATACAATTGTAATTAAAAAATATAGTATTGAATATTTGTTCTAAATCAATCTATTTTCTTACCACTTTTATCAATAAAAAACCATTCATCGCTTATCCAAACAAAATGGTCGCCTTGTTTACTTTTTACAGCTTTATAGCTTACCTTGGTCTTGCCGTTTTCAAAAGGAAAAGCAGCTTCATAAAGTGGTTCTATTATTAATTGTGAGGTTCTTGCATCTAAGAAACCAATTTTACCGTTTTTTATAATTCTATACAAACCTTCTGAAGGATAATCTGGACCATTGTCATACGGAAAAATTTCGTGTAATTTAAAACCTGTTCTATCTATCAAATAAAAATTCGTATCTAAAATAATGGCGAAATTCACAAATGTATCTGTATAAATTTGTTGGTAATCGCCAAGCACTTTTCGGTTTTGGCTGTCATAAAACGCATAAGTTGCTGTTATTGGGTTTTGTTTTGCAAATAAAGTATCTAGATTAGTATTGTTTTTGTGTTCTGCAATATAATCTGGATCAACAACTACTGTATTACCTGTAATATCTGTTTTAAATTTGTTTAAATTTCTTTTGGTTAGGTATTTAAAACCAAAATAGCAACAAGCAAATATGCCTAATAATAAAAAAATATAGGTATTGTTGTAATTACTGTTTGTGCGCCAATAATCGAAAAGTAATTTTAAAATAACAAATGTAATTGCCAAAACGACTAACAATGCAACGCCATAAAAAATTATTTTTTTGATGTAGCGTGCTTCTATCAAATACGAAAAAATGAAAGCAATTGGCATAATCATTATGTAAGCAAAAGCAAGCATTATAAAAGGCAATATTATATTGACTAAAAAAGTTTTCATGCTATTTAAGGTTTATTTTGTTGTTTTCTGATTTTCAAAAAAACAAAAACTTGAACGGCAATTATTGAAAAACCTATTAATTTATTTAACGGAATACCGAAATATTTTTCGGTAGATACATTTGAAAAAAAGGCGAAATAAATGCCAAGAATTATCATTATTATTGGTGTTTTGTTTTTTGGTAGCATAGTTTTTTGTTAGAGTTTTTAAAATTCTAAACCGCATTTTTTAGCAAAAGCCATTAAATTTGCTTGGTGTTTTTCTTTGGCCAAATTTATAATGGTTTCGGTTTCTTCGTTGGTTTCTAAAGTTGGTAAATTGAAATTTTCTTGAACAAAGGCGGCAAATTCTTCTTTATAATCGCTTTCGTTATAATATTCGTCATCTTTATAGAAATAGGCACTATCCCAATCTATAGAAATTTCTACGTTAAGCGTTAAAAGCTGCATAAATTCTGGTGTTGAGTTTGCCACTGCATGCAAACCACCTTCGTCGCCAAAAACAACAATTGGGCAATTTTCTAAATTATCGTCAATTAACCAATAAGCATATGCACTACCGCCACCACTTGCGGTTGCAAACTCCAGGAAAGCATTCATAAATTCTTTGCTTTCGCACCAATTGTCTAGGTTATATTCTGTTGAAGTTTTAAGATAAAAGCATTCCGAATAATCTTCTGCGCCATATTCTTCTTCAAAAGCATACAATAGTTGCAAAGCATTTGGAATTTGGTACTTGTTAAAAACGGCTTGAATTTCTGGTGTGATTGGGTTGTTCATAGTATTATTGTTATTAGTTTTAAGTACTTCATTTAGTGTTTTTATGACAATTCCTTTTTCTTCAGAATATAAAAAACAGTTTTCAATAAAATCGGTCATACTATTGGCATGAAAAGCAATTAGCCCAAAGTCTTCGTTAATTAATTCTTGGTAACGTTCTTCTTCGGTCATGTCTTTGTAATTGGCTAATTCTAAATCTTCAAAAAACTTTTCTATGCTTTCACTATTTGCATATAAATCGTGGTCTATGCATCCTATTTTACCTTTATGAATACCTGTCTTTACTTCAACAAATTCGTTTCCTGCTAAATCTGAACCAATTATAAAAAAATAGTCTTTAAAAATATTAAACCCCTGATTTTTTATTAAATCATCATATTCTTCGGCAGCGTTATATGAATACAAGGTTTTAAAATCTTGGTTGGAATTAGAAAAATCAATTGTTGTTAAATAGTTTTCTTTAACTTCTGAATCTATAAAATCACGTCCGTTAAAACCATTTTGCTTTTTTAAAAATGTTAAATATTCTTCAGAAAAACCATATTCAGTTTTTGCATTTTCTAATTCAGAATCTGTTTGTTTATTAAATCCAAATGGATTTGGGAATTTAATTTTTGAATATGTTGACTTTTCTAAAGTTTTTGGTTTTACAATTAAATTTCCGTTCAAATCTATTAATTGGTTTTCAATATTAAAAAATTGCCATTGATTTGTGTTCCAATCATAAATTCCGCTGCATACATTTTTATAGATTTCCTCTTGAAAAACAAGTTCGGTGGTTTTGTTTTTCGATTTTTGATAATACGATAAATTTATGAATGCATCATTTTCCATTTCACCCTTAAAAGAATAGGTTCCATCTGGATGAAAACGAGAAAACACAAGACCATCATTAAAATCGTTATAGGTTGTTACACAACATAAATGTCCTGTTTCTGCCCACCAATAATTCCATTTTCCAATAGGCAAGTTATTCTCATTTCTTTCTCCTACTTCCCATTGCATTTGCTCCGGATTATAAATAGCATTTTCAGGAATGTTTTTATGTTTTTTCATTTTATATTATTTTCAAATCAAAATTTGTATTAGTTGAATTTTTTTAGGTTTTCAAGCCAACTGTTGCACGACTAAATAACATACACAACTTATTTATTTTTTAATTATTATTTCTCAAAATTAATAACAGTTTACATTGCCAACTAATTTTTAGCGTCTACAAAGCGTCTACATAACAGGTTTTATTGGTTGGTTTTTTATTTAAAAACATTTTTTTGATTTTTAATATCTAAAACCATTTTTTCAATATCAACCTCTTCTTGGTCTATATATTCTATTTTGACCTTTTCTAGAAGATCAGTTTTAAATATATCATACTTTAATTTATCAAAATCAGCATCAATTTCATCTTCATCTTCAAATGTACAAATTACTAATTCTGCTTTTAAATTTGGAATTATCATCCAATGGTCATAATTTATTAAGTACTTTGTAGATGTTTTTCCATTTATTTTTATTCCACCGTGATTATACGAGCCGTAAATCATATTTTCTACTTTTACATCTCCGTTAATTACAATCAATTCTTCTCCATTTTGAATGTTTTTCGCAACTAAATTACCCATTATTAAAATATTAGGAAATGTTTCTTCATCAGGATTAAAATTTCCATTTACAACGAGATTTCCACCAATAAATAAAAAATCTGCTTCCTCTTCTAATTCGGTAATATTTTCATTGGTAAAATTACCATTCACTTCATAATTTCCTTCTATGTAAATTACTTTTTCGATGTATAGTTGGTTATCGCATAATTCTCCAATATATTCGATTGCATTTATTTTATTTTTAAATTTTTCTTCGGTTAGAATTTCAAATTTAGGTTTCATAATTTATAATTTTAATTAATATTTACTTAGGTTTTCTGTCGTTTAAAATATCGCAACAACTTATATCACGTTAGATTATTTTTTATTTTTACTTCACAAAATTAACAACAATTTACATTGTTAACTAATTTTTAGCGTCTAAAAAGCGTCTACTTGATAGGTTTTTTTTGTTGGGTTTATATATCAAATTTGATTGGATAACCTTTTACGTTTTCAATTTCAATTTCAGAGTCTTCATCTATTTCATCTTCTTCATTTTCTTTATAAAACTTATTTAGTTTTGATATGAATTTTTCTAAATTTGGCGAAATAACGTTTCTATATTTCTCTTCGTGACAAAATTCAACTAATTGACCTTTTTGGCTGGTAAAAGTTCCTTCTAAATCATAACAAATAAAATCGCCACCGCCGTTGTCAAATATTGGAATCCAACTTTTATTCCACCAATTTAATACATTTAATTCTGATTCATTTAATTCTAAATGTTCTTTCACAATTTCTAGTGAACGCTCCAAAGAAATGAAGGTAGAATTATTTACAAATGAATCGTAGCAATCTATATTTTGACCGTTTTTCCAAATATAAATTTCTTTCAAATCTTCAGGAAATTTCGTATTTAGTTTTTTTTCATAAACTTCAATTTCACTTTCTGTTAAACCATCATTTAATTCAGAATATAATTCAGAGCGAAACTCTTTTAGATTCTCATTTAATTTTTCTAATTCCTTTTTCATGTTTTTTTTTATCTTTTCTGTTTGGTTAAAATAACGCATAGTCTTAATAAATAACACAACTACTTATTTTGCGTTATATTTTTTTAATTATCACTTCTCAAAAAACAACAACAATTTACATTGTTAACTAATTTATAGCGTTTAAGGAAATTATTTTTTAACCTCGGCATAATTTTGCTGAAGTGTGTTGTGTTTTATTAGTTTATCCTTCATTAAATTATCTCATTGTCATAAATATAATCTAATTTTTTATTTAATAATTTAAAAATTGCATCATTAAAACCTTTTGAATTGCACTGAGCAAATTTTTTATCATACAACCATTCGATTGAATCGTCATCTTTACAAAATAATATTGATGTCATTTCGTTAGTTTCTTTATTAAATGTTCTTTTATCAAAACCTAAAAAATCTTCGTGTTGTGAAACACTCATAAAAAGTAAAATATTATCAAGATTTTCGATAAACTTATTATTTAAACCTAAATTTTCTGCAACTTCGTTTACTGTTTCGCATTCCAATTCTTCTTTTAAATTATCTAAAGCCGTTTTAATTTCTGATGGTTTAAGCATTTCGGCTTTTAGACTCCAAGTTAAATCTGGATTTCCGATGCTAAAAACGCCATATTTTTCAACAAAATCAATGTAACTTATGGGTAGAATATTTCTAATTGCATTTGGTATTGCATCAACTTTTTGAAAGAATATACCAAAATAGTTTAGGAATTCTTCTTTGGGCATTTTCAAATTTTCTAGGTTATTTATTATTTGAACATATTTATCAATTGAAGATTTTATATTTTTTTCTGTTTCATCTAATTTAATTCTTTCAATGTTTATTATTTTGGATTTCAATACATTAAGTTCTGCATCGAATCTTTGAAACAAATTATTAAAATTAATTTCAAATTTGTCTGTTAGTTCATATAAAACTTCATCAATAAATATTTCATTTAAATTTGTGGTTGTGTAATGATAATTTATTCCTTTAAAAAAAACTTGGTCATCGTAATTGTTGATAAAAACGGCATCAGTTGTGTTAACTAATAAAGTGGCCTCATTATTTATAATAAATTGAGTTGAAAGTTCATCAATTTCAAAAATTGCATTTTCACCTTCACCATAAACACAATTTATAATTTCGGCATTTTTTAAATTTACTTCACAATTGCTAAATCCAAATTGTTTTGCTTTGGTAAAACCTTTTACATATAAGACAACACTTTCGTCAATAAAAATTTCATTGGTAACAATTAAATCTCCATTAATTATAATACAATCGAATTCATTGCTTTGGTTTTTAATTTTGTCTCTATAAAAATAATCAAAGTCGCCATCAATAAAGCAATTGCCATCGCAATACATTACTTTGGTATATTTATTTTTAAATGGTAAAACAAAATTTTCATTTCCCATTTTTACTTTGACATCATTAAAATTTAAGTATTCAAATAAATTGTTCATTTTTTATTTTTTATAATTGTTACAATTTTTCAAAACTACGCTGCAATTTTAACCACAGCATGGTATGTTGATTCTACCAAATCATTGGTTTTCGTTTGTTTTATTATAAACTGTTTTCTTAATCTCCAACAATTTCTTTTATTGCTTCATTTACAATATTTTGCACGTGGGCATTAAAAGCGTCTTTTTCTTGGCACATTTCTATTTCGTCTTCAAACATATATTCCCATTCATCGCCATAGAACTGTGCAATACTTAACTGACCAGTTTCGGGATTCAAGGTGTTGAAATCAAAACAGTAGTGCATAAATAATTGGAAGGTTACATTGCCGTTTGAAAAACGAAATCTTTTGTCCATAATTTCTTTTTGTTCTTCACTATAATACTCATCCCAATCTACTTCCCAATCGCTTTCTAATTCATCTGATAATTTGAATATTTCGTTTGGATGAAACAATATGCTCCAATATTCACTGCCTTCGCCTAACAAAAATAAACCGTGAGTTGTAACAAAATTTACATAGCTTGTTGGGAATTTTATGCCCAAACGTGCTTCGGCTTCCTGAATTTCTGTAATTGTTACTTTTTCTTTGAAAACGGGTTTGTAATTGTCGTTATAATCATCTAAATCTTTGCCTTGGCTTTCTAAAAAGTTTAATGTGTTTTGCAATCTGTCTAACGCTTCTTTTGCGGTTTCGTTTTCTGGACCGTTAATTAAATTTTCTGGCAATTCAACCTTACCATTCAAATGATTTCCGTCTTTGTCATAAAAATCATATTCTACGGGTATTCTACCAATTCTTTTTACTGCTTTCCACGATTTGTTTGGGTGATAATAATCAGCATAAAATTCGGTAGTTTCTTGGG
The DNA here is from genome assembly GCA_043750395.1 of Bacteroidota bacterium. Taxonomy (GTDB): domain Bacteria; phylum Bacteroidota; class Bacteroidia; order Flavobacteriales; family Flavobacteriaceae; genus Flavobacterium. The sequence continues at coordinate 17,885 of JAYVBR010000141.1, forward strand.
TGCAGCGGTACCAAATGTCTTCTACTTCGCGTCCGTTTTCGTATTTTCCTGTTCTAGAAACTTCTCCGTTTGGGTGATATCTTGTAAAACTTAACATGTTGCCTTTGTCATCAAAAAAAGTATGGCAACACAAATGATTGGTTGGTGCAAGCCACCACATCCATTCGCCAATGTATTGCCCTTCGGCGTTTTTTTGTCCTAATTCCCATTCGTTTTCTTGTGCATTCCAAACTGCATTTTCTGGTTTTTGCGGTAGGTTGTTTGTGTTCATGTTTTTTATGTTTTAAAGTTTTTTATTTATGAAATTTTGTTCCTCCGTTTTTGATGAAATCGATGGTATTTGAAAGATTTTCAATTCTTTCGTCGTTGTCAATTTCTACAATTTCGTCTACTAAATCTTCGCTTGTTAAATTTGCTTCAATTGCACCTTTTTCATCTTCAATAGAATTAAATGAAAAAATATTTTGAGCCTTAATTTTTTTATTAGAAATGATGCAATGACCGTAATCTAAAATTGTTTCAGTTTTAATGTTTCCGCCAACATTTAAAATATAATCACATAAAGAATCGCCTAAAATCACATTGTCAACTATTAAATCGCCCGTAATAAACATACTTGATAATGTGATTAAATTTTTACATTTCACATCGCCCAAAACTATAAGCAGTGAGGAATCAACTTCGTCGCAATCTTCAATTAAATTATTAACTGTTAGGTTGCCGTTAACTATGCAAATGTTTTCTCCTATCAATAAATCTTCAAGTTTAGTTTCACCAGAATGTAACTCTATTATATTTTCACTACCTGAGTGAGATAGCCTTATCTGGTTTATTATTTCTTCGTTTAACTCTGATTTATTTTTGTTTATTAATTCGATTGCTTCTTCTAAATTAATTTCTTTTGTTTTTGTTCTATTTTTGATTTTGTCTTTTGAGTTATTATTAACTTCGATTGGAACAGTAGCAATACCAAGCACTGTAGAATCTTGCATATGTATTTCTATTTCTATTTTATCATTTTTTCTCCGTACCAAAAAAACATTAACATTTTTAGTATCACAATTTCGCCATACTTCCTTGAAATGTTCAATATTTTTTATTTCAACTTTGTTTACTTGTAAAATAAAATCATTGACTAATAAACCTGATTTTTCTGCATTTGAATCTTTGTTAACCTTTTCAATTCTTATTAATGATGTCATAGTTTTGTTATTTAAGTTATTATTGATTTT
>JAYVBR010000142.1:0-3842 GCA_043750395.1 Bacteroidota bacterium
TGATTAATAATCCAAAAATGAAAGGAATTTTAACCACTAAAGAAAATGCTAAACATATTGAAGATTTATATTCAGCAATTGAAAGTTCTATAAATAAAGACAATTCGTTATTTATTTATGGTCATCAACCCATGTTTTATTTTCTAATAAATTCTAAACCTACAATAGAAAATATTTGGATGACAAATAACCAGCATCAACCTGATGAGCTTTTTAATAGTATAATTGAAAATATAAATAAAACAAAAAAATGGCCTTTGATAGTTGATACAAAAGAAAATGTAATGAAGGAAGAGGGTGAAATAGCTTTACAAAAATTTCTAAAATCTAATAAATATATTTGTAAAATAAACAAACCTGATTTTAATATTTGGGTTAAAAACTAAAAAATCAGTATTCCACTTTTCTATTTCGCTTTTGTAAATAATGATGCCATAATAAAAAGGTTGCCATACTTCGATGTGGAGCCCATTTTTGGGTATAAATTTCCATTTCTGATTTGTCGTGAATGCCTAATAATTCTTTAATAGTATTGACAACTGCAATATCGCCAAGTGGCAGAATATCCGAAGAATCTAGAGAAAACATCAAGTAAACATCAATTGTCCAGTTGCCAATTCCTTTTATTTTTATGAGTTCTTGGCGAACAATTTCGGCCGATTTTAATGATAAACTTTCTAAATCAATCGTTTTTTCTAAAATGGCTTCGGCAAGACATTTAATGTATTTGGTTTTTTGACGACTAACTCCAGAAGCTCTGAAATGTTCATCGGATAAAATTATTAAATTTTCGGGCAAAAAGCTTTCGACCTTATTTTTTAGTTTATTGTAAGTTGCTTTAGCAGAATCTATTGAAACTTGTTGTTCTAAAATCAATAAAGCCAATGTTTCAAATCCTTGCGCTCTTTTAGGAATAGCTGGAATACCATAAGTTTCAATAATTTTTTTGAAAATTTTGTCTTTTTTATAAAGAAACTCAACCGCTTTTTCCATCATTAAAAATCTGGAATAAATCCGAAACGAACCCCAAAAGTTGGTGGCACCAAACCATTAATATTCTTGAATTGTGTGCGCCAAACAAAATCAATTCTTATTGGTCTAAAATTTCCTATTCCGATGTTTTCAAATCCAAAACCAAATTCAGAAAAAGGTTTATTGCTAGGAGCATTATAATTAATACTCGAACGATTAATCGCAACATTTTCATTAGAAATATCGCCTAAAACTGCTCTATAAAAAGCAACTTCTCGAAGTTTTAATTTCTTTATAAATGGAATTCTATTAAAAATATATCCATTAAAGTGATGCTCAAAATGTGCCGCAATATATTGATCGGTAGTGAAATCATAAAAATCTATTAATGAAAATGCTCCTGATTGTATCGAAAATGCTTGATTAGCGACAACGGGCGTTAACAAACTTAATGGCACATTTTCAAAAACCTTGGCTGCATCAAGTGAAAATCTTAAAATTCCGAAATTACTTATTCGAATGGGCTTTTTTATGTTAAATTGAAGCTTGTTATAATTAAAATCGCCACCTAATACATTCTTAAAACCTTTAGTATATTTTAATGTCAAAGTCGGAAACAAATTGACGCCAGAAGCTTGCTCTACACCAAAACCAAAAACATCTCGTTTAGGTGTATAAACCATTGTCAAACTTGTTGCGAAATCCGTCAAAGTTGTTTTTAGCGATTCGCCAGGTAACTGATAACCAATCGAAAATAAATCTTGGTTGCCAGAACTCATATCATTGTGAATGCCTTCAACACCTATTCTAAAGAAATTTGAAAAGGCAACATTATAACTCAAAACTTGTTTTTGCGTTCTGGTTAACGAAAAATTTTCGCCTCTTGCAATCAAAACATTTGTCCCAACAGCATTTGGAGCCAATTCACTTTCCAACAAACCAATGCCACTTAATTGCAAATTATCTTGAACGAACGATGCACCAATAATCATTCTTGGCTCGTGATTAAAAAGATATTTGGCTTCGAAACCATATTTTATTCTTTTGTCTTTAGTTCCATAAGCAACATAAACTTTAGATCGAAACAAATCATTGACAGTTTTAAAAGTTCTAAAACCACCACGAAGTCTAATTCCTTCTATATTATTATTAGAAATTACTTGCCATATCGACCCAAATTGAATGTTTTTCATCACTCCAAAATAACCCGTTGTCAGAATTGTAATGGCATTCGAAACCCTTCGAACTCGTTTATTAGATCCAATTTCGGTAATTACTTTTCGAGTATTGTTCAATCCAGCTTCTCGATTATTTAAACCTTGCCAATATTCTTCGGCTTTCTCGAATTGTTTACTTCGAGTTTGTTGCACTTGCTCGTCATAAAAAGTTGGTTCTTTTGCTTTGTCAAAATCATAAGCAGAATAAAGAATATTCTTTTTTACATATAAACCTTTTTCTTCGTCACCTTTGCTAATAAGCGTAAAATCACCTTCATAATAATCTCGCAATGGCAAATATATGCTGTCATTTTCTTGCGTAAACGATTTTTCGATAGACAAACTTCTAACAAAATTCAGATTCATTTTTCGATTGTTTTTCAACAAAATATCTGTTATCGCAAATGTTTTTGAATCGACTTTAAATCTGCCTTCGAACAATAAATCTTGAGAATTTCTTGGGAAATACAATATTTCATAAAATTTTTTATCATCTTCAAAAATACTATCACGTAACAAATATTCGTATTGACCATAGCCACGATTCGAAATTGGACTTACAAATGATTTATTCAAAATTTCGATATCGTCTTTATAAATATCGACAGTTTGCATTAAATTACTCATTCTGTCCATTACAAATCCAGTTTGCACAACACCAGTATTTCGTTCGCCTTCAATATCAATTCTTTCTTTTTTTAGAATATTGTCTCCATAAATTTTTTCGTTGGTTTCTTTTAAATAAACAGGAATAATAAAGTTTTTTTGTTTTTTGTCTTGTTGTGCAATTTTAATAACACTATCAAATTCTTTTGTCAATATTTTTTTCAGAAAAGCACTGTCTAAATTACTCAAACCTTGCGAAACAGTGGTGTAACGAGTGTATTGATAACGTTTTGCAAGCAATAACCCATTTTTACGCTTGTTTTTCCAAATACCTTGAAGAATTTTATAAGCTGGATTCTCTTTTTTCGACAAATGCTTTTTGGGTTTGCCAATAACAACAACTTCTTTAAGCTCTTGTTCGTTAAGCATTTTTATTTTTAGATTCTCGGTTATTGACGTTGTCAATGAAATTTCTAAATCTTTAAAACCAGAATATTTAATAACTATTGCCGTAAAATCGTTTTTCGATTCTATGATAAATTTTCCGTTTTCATCAGATGCTACCCCAGTTTTATTGCCTTTAAAGTAAATATTAGCAAAAGGTAAAGTTTGGTTTGTATCGTCGTAAACAATACCAGAAACTTTGGTTTGTGCCAAAGTTGAGTTGATTATTGTCATAATAAATAAAAAACTAAATAAAATTTTCATTCTCATAATTGAAGGCAAGAAGGTTTTAATAATATTCAAATATAACAATTTATGTTAATTATGCTATTAGATGTTATTTTTTAATTTTTTTATCAATACTTGATAAAAAAACCTGAAAATGTTTTATAAACAATTCAGGTTTTTTTTAAATATTTATATATTAGCAATCTAAATTTTATTTTTTATACATTACTTTTCGAACAGCTTTCACGACATCGTCAGCATTTGGCAACCATTCTTTCAATAAAGTCGGAGAATATGGCGCAGGTGTATCGGCTGTTGTAATTCTCTGAATCGGTGCGTCTAAAAAGTCAAAAGCACGTTCTTGAACAATATAAG
>JAYVBR010000143.1:0-8887 GCA_043750395.1 Bacteroidota bacterium
GCCCAAAATAAAATAACTACTGCAAATATTGACAATAATGCTCCAATTGGTCGTTTTTCGTTGGGTTTGGCTTTGAAATATAAACTTCCGTAGAAATAAACTATTGGAATACAGGCAAATATAAAAGCATCAGTACTATCTGTTCCGAAAATTGCAGAATCTAAATTGGTATCAGATGCCACTCCTTTTAACATCCAACCAATTACTCCAAAAATAACTGATGGTAATAATATAAATAAAACTATTTTATAAAATGGCATATCGCCTTCTTGCGAACCTTTTTTGTCGGTTTTGTTGCCGTAATGTTTGGTTCCCATCAAGAAAACTACAACTCCAATTAACATTCCGAGACCAGCAGCCATAAATGCATATTGCCAACCCAAAAGTATTTGCAAAGCTGCACCAAAAAAGTTACAAATAAAAGCTCCGACATTGATACCCATATAGAAAATGTTGTAACCTTCGTCTTTTTTGGCTACATATTGTTCTTCTGAATAAAAATTTCCGAGTAATGTCGAAATGTTGGGTTTGAAAAATCCGTTACCAACAATTACAAAAGTCATTGCTATATAAAGCGATGCTATGTTGTGAATTCCCATCATAAAATAACCAATTCCCATAAGAATTCCGCCTATTACAATCGAGTTTTTGTATCCTAAATACCTGTCGGCAATTAATCCACCAATAAACTGTGTCAAGAAAACCAAAGCAATGAAAGTGCCGTATAAATCAGCAGCTTCTTTTTCATTCATTGCAAAACCAGCTTCGACATCTTTTAGATAAAGTGTGAAAATTCCGATCATTAAATAGTATCCGAAACGTTCCCACATTTCGGAAAGGAATAAATAGGGCAGTGCTTTTGGGTGAGATTTCCACATAAAAATTTATAGTTTTAATAAAACGAACAAACCTACAAGTTGATTCTTGTAGGTTCGAAAGATATAAAAATATTTTGAAAATGAATTATCTATTTTCTACATCGCCAACAATAGCATCTGTTTGACCTTCGGCCATCATTTTTTGAAGTCTAGAACTTAAAACAAATAAAATTGCTGCTGCAACTCCAGTCATAATTATAAATAACATAAAAAATTCATATAGATTTGTGATTTTAAACCCTAAAAATGATTTGAATTCTGCGGCGACAGCGCCAACTTCGGCATTTGCACTTGGTGGAATAAATGAACTTAAAGTACCTGCAAATTTATTTGCAGCAGCGTTACCCAAAAACCAAGTTCCCATCATTAACGAAGATAATCTAAGTGGTGCCAATTTCGAAACCATTGATAAACCTATTGGCGACAAGCAAAGTTCGCCCATTGTATGAATTACATACAAACCAATTAACCACCACATTGACACTTTTTCGCCAACGCCTAATCCTTTTACTGCAAATGCAATAATTACATATCCTAAAGCTACTAAAGCCAAACCATAAGCCATTTTGTATGGCGAAGAGGGTTCCATTTTTCTAACTGCAAGAAAACCCCAAATTAATGTAAAAATTGGAGCCAATGCAATAACTGCCAATGGATTAACTGATTGAAAATAAGAAGCTGGCATTTCCCAACCAAACAAAGTTCTTTCGGTTTGTCTGTCTGCAAATAAAGTTAACGATGCACCAGCTTGTTCGAATGCTCCCCAGAAAAATATTACGAAAAATACAAGAATGAATATTACAAATATTCTGTTTCTTTCAAGCGAAGTTAAGCTTTTGTCAGATAAAATTAAAACTGGCATTAAAATCATTGCACCGTATATAAAATATGATATTATGTCAAGTTCGGTTTTGAAAATTTGTTTAAAATTCAACATAAAAAATATTATTCCTATTGAACCAATAATCATTAAAATTGAATTTGTATCAAGTTTTTTAACTGGCAAACCCAATTCTACACCTTCTTCGGATATTAAATATTTTTTCTGATACATCACAAATACGATTAAACTTGCAATCATTCCAAGGCAAGCTGCAAGAAATCCCCATTTAAAATCCATTGATCCGCAAATAAGTGGCGAGAAAAACGCTCCAAGATTTATTCCCATATAGAAAATGGTAAATGCGCTATCAATTCGTCTGTCTCCAGCTGGATACAATTGTCCAACCATAGTCGAGATGTTTGGTTTGAAAAATCCGTTACCAATAATTATTGCAGTTAATCCTGCCCACATTATAGTAACACCACCGTTTGCACCAACAGATGCGCTTAGAAACATACAAAATTGACCTAAAGCCATCAATAAACCACCAATAATAATGCTTCGGCGATTTCCTAAAAATTTGTCGCACAAATAACCTCCTAAAAGTGGTGTCAAATAAACTAAACCAGTGAAACTTCCATATATTTCTGACGCTGCGCCATCTTTCATTAATAATATTTTGGTCATAAATAGAATAAAGATTGCTCTCATTCCATAATAACTGAATCTTTCCCACATTTCTGTAAAGAAAAGGAAATATAGTCCTTTTGGATGTCCTGTTTTTACTGCTGTTTCATTCATTTTTTTAGTTATTTTAGTTTTTGGTTAGTTATTGGTTTTTTGTTTGTTTTGATTTTTTTATTATTTCCTCCAATTTTTCTTTAGGTTTTAATATTCCAATAAAATTTTTGAAATCATAAAAAGAAGGTTCATTTGGATTTATTTCTTTAATTGTGAATGGTTTCATAATTTCAATTTAAAATCAGCAATTGTGATTATTTTGGTATTATTTATTTTCTCTAAAATCAATAAATCTTTGTCGCCAGTTATCAAGTAATCTGCATTTCCATCGACTGCAAGATTGAGTAAGAAATTGTCTTTTGTGTCCCGGCAAATTGTTATTTTAGATTCTGGATTTATAATTTCAATACAATCATCAAAGGCAGTTAACATTTCAATTAACGAAAATTGTTTTACTAATTTTGATAATTTTGGCTTTTCTAATGTTGATTCTATTTCATAAATCAATTCATTACTAAAAATAATTTTCACATCATTTTCTAGAATCAATTCCTCAACAATGTATAATTTGTTAGATATTACAAAACTAATCCAGAGATTGGTGTCAATTATTATTCTCAACTTTTTGAATTATATCTTTCTGTTCTTACTTCTTCAACAACTTTTGTAATTTCATCTAAAGTTGGAGGATATTCAACACTACTTCTTATTTTTTTTAAATAATCCTTAATTTTCTGTTTAGGGTCATTTATTTCAATCAAATCTAAATCAACTAAATCTATAATTAATTTTCTTGCTTTTGGATTTTTAATATTGATTGATATTGTTTCCATAATTATTTAAGTTTTTCATTATTACAAATTGTGATGATGTATTCACAAATTTTGATGACATATTATTTACAACTTTTCTTTAACAAAGTTAGTCATTTTATTATACAATTGAATTCGTGTTTTTCCGCCATAAATTCCGTGATTTTTATCAGGATAAACCGCCCAATCGAACTGTTTGTTGGCTTGAACCAATGCTTCAATCATTTGCATTGAATTTTGAACGTGAACATTATCATCGGCTGAACCGTGAATTAACAACAAGTTTCCTTTTAGTTTATCGACGTGGTTTATTGGCGAATTGTCATCATAACCAGCAGCGTTTTCTTGTGGCGTTTGCATATAACGTTCGGTGTAAATGGTGTCATAAAATCTCCAATTGGTTACAGGTGCAACTGCAATTGCCATTTTGAAAACATCGTTGCCTTTGAACAAACAATTGCTTGACATAAAACCACCATACGACCAGCCAAATATACCAATTCTTGTCTTATCTACAAACGGATAATTTCCGATAATTTTAGCAGCATCAATTTGGTCTTCGACTTCGTATTTGCCTAGTTGCAATTGGGTACATTTCTTGAAATTATTGCCTTTAAAACCTGTTCCGCGACCATCGACACAAGCCACAATGTAACCCATTTGCGTGAGCGACATAAACCAATAATCGTCAGAACCATTCCAGTCATTGTTGACTTGCTGTGAACCTGGACCTGAATATTGATACATAAAAACTGGATATTTTTTATTGGCATCAAAATCTTTTGGTTTAATAATCCAAGCATTCAATTCGTTTCCTTTGTCGGTTTTTAAAACAAAAAACTCTTTGGTTGGAAGATTATAATTTTTTAATTTATCTGATAATTCATTGTTATTTACAATTTCTTGGACTTGTTTTCCGTCTTTTGAGCTGTTTAAGGTATAAGTTGTTGGAATAGTAGAACTCGAGAAACTATTGATGTAAAACTGAAAATTAGGCGAAAAAGTAGCCGAATTGGTTCCTTCATTTGACGAAAGTCTTTTTTTGTTTTTTCCGTCCAACGAAATACTATAAACATCACGATTTATAGAACCGTTTTCTACCGATTGATAAAAAATGGTTTTGGTTTTCTCGTCCAAACCGTAATATTTGGTAACTTCCCAATTGCCTTTGGTTACTTGATTGATTAATTTTCCGGCATTATCATATAAATAAATGTGATTGAAACCATCTTTTTCTGATGTCCAAATAAAACTATTGTCTTTCAAGAAAGTTAAATCATCAGTTACATCAACATAAGCCTTATCTTTTTCGTTCAAAACAACTTTTGTATTTCCTGAATTTCCATCAACAAACACAAAATCTAAATTATCTTGATGGCGATTCAAAATTTGAATTGACAAATAATTAGCATCATTAGTCCACTCCATTCTTGAAATATAAAAATCTGAATATTGGCTCAAATCAATTTCTTTTTTTTCTTTAGTAGCAACTTCGCATATATAAAGTGAAACGGTTGCGTTTTTTTCGCCAGCCTTAGGATATTTAAAAGATTCAACCGTTGGATAAAGATTTTTCTTGAAAACATTCATCGAAAATTCGGGAACTTGACTTTCGTCAAAGCGAATGAAAGCTAGTTTTTTAGAATCAGCACTCCAATCGAATGCTCGAACATAAGCAAACTCTTCTTCGTAAACCCAATCGGTAATTCCATTAATAATAGAATTTTTTTTGCCGTCTATTGTTAATTGCACTTTAGAGTTCGACTCAATATCATATACAAAAAGATTGTTCGATTGAGCAAAAGCAATCTTTTTTCCGTTTGGCGAGAAAGTTGGTTCTTGAACTTGGCCTAAAATTTTGGTAGTTTTTTTGGTTGTAATATCATATAAATAATAATCAGCTGTAAACGAATGTCTGAAAATTTGTTTCGAATTATTGGCAATCAAAATTTTAGTTTCCGTTTTATCAAATGAATAACTATCAATACCATCAGATAATGAAATTGCAGACTTTGTGTCAATTAATGTTGAAACTTTCTTTAAAGTTGCATAATTGTACAAATCAATTTGTTGTGATTTTGTAGTTTTGTCATAATTCAAAACTGTGTATTGATTGGTGTTTTTCATTGTCTGCAATTCGTCCATTCCTTTTGCTCTAAATGCGCCTGAATAAATTTCTTCGACAGTGATTTTTTGTTGTGCAAAAAGGTTGCTAATAATAAATAATAATAAGATTGTGATTTTTTGATGTTTCATTTTTTTTATCTGATAAATAAAGTTCAATTTTAGTAAAAAAAACATTAATAATGGCTTTTTTTTTTTTGAAATGTAAAAATAGTCTATTTTTGTTTTAATTTCGAAATTAAATATGATAGTTGATTTAAAAAACAAAAATAACATTTTTTCAATACTATGGTTTTTGCTTCCAGCAATTGCCGGTTTTGTGAAATGGAAACGAGATTCTATTAATAACTATTATATTTATAAGGGTGTTTTTTATCATTTGTTAGATAAAACTAATTTATATGGACAATATCCCAATGAATATTTTGATTGTAATCATTATGGTCCAATATTTTCTATTATTATTGCTCCATTTACATTCATTCCAGATTATATTGCGGTTCCTTTATGGGTAGTTTTCCAAGCTTTTGTGCTGTACAAAGCTTTAATGGTTTTACCAATAAAATATGAATTCAAATGGATTTTATTAGCCATTTGTTTGGTCGACTTAATGACTTCTTCGCACAGTGTTCAAATAAATCCTGCTGTTGTCGGAATGATTATCTTGTCTTGGTATTATGTAAAAAAAGATCAAGTTATTTGGGCAACTTTTTTTGTAATGTTGGGCACTTTTATTAAATTATATGGAATTGTTGGATTGGCATTTTGGGTGTTTTCAAATCAAAAAATAAAATATATTGGTTATTTAATATTTTGGTCAATAATTTTCTTTGCCTTACCAATGTTAATAAGTTCGCCAAGTTATGTTGTTCAAACTTATTTTGATTGGTTTCAAAGTCTCACTGAAAAAAACTCTGAAAATGAAACTTTATTGAATGGAAACGGAAATAGACAAGATATTTCTATCATGGGATTGTTTCGTCGAGTTGGCGGATTTAAAGATTTTTCTAATTTTATTTTTATAGTTCCTGGGTTTTTAATCCAAGTTTTTCCATTGATTCAGTTCAAATTGTATAAAAAAGAAATATTCCAATTGCGATTTCTAGCATCATTGTTAATTTTTGCAGTTATTTTTTCAACATCATCAGAATCGCCAACATTTATTATTGCAACTTCTGGAGTAGCAATTTGGTTTATGACCCAAGAATTTCCAATAAAAAAATGGGTTTGGTTTATGTTGGCATTTGTAATTGTTATAACTTCATTAACTGCAACCGATATTTTCCCTAGACCAGCAAGAGAATTCTTTGTTTTTTATTCTATAAAGGCATTGCCTTGTATTTGTGTTTGGGTTGTGTGCATATATCAATTATTTTTTTCTAATTTCAATTCAATTACTACAAAATGGATTCATCAAGATTAAAAATTTGTATTCTTTCGGCAGCTTACAACGAAGGCGAATCAATTTTAGTTTTCTACAATGCTGTGAAAAAAGTAATTTCTGATTTGCAATACGATTTTAGTTTTTGTTTTGTCAACGACGGAAGTTCAGATTTAACATTAGATATAATAAAAAACATCGCTTTAAATGATTCGTCAGTAAAATATATTTCTTTTTCAAGAAATTTCGGACAACAAGTCGCTTTAAAAGCAGGAATTGACTCAATCACTACTGATGCAATAATTATGATGGACAGCGATATGCAACATTCACCAAATTTAATTCCAGTTTTAATTCAAGCTTGGCAATTGCAAAAAGTCAATATGGTCAACACCATTCGTGAAGAAGATGAAGAATTGTCTTGGTTCAAGCGAAAATCAAGTCGATTGTTTTATAAAGTTTTGAATCGATTAAGCGATTTGCAGCTCGAGCCTGGTCAAGCCGATTTCAGATTAATTGATAAACAAGTCACTCAAACTCTTAGAAACAGCAAAGAACACGATGTTTTTTTACGAGGAATGATTCATTGGATAGGTTTTAAACAAACCACAATAAACTATAAAGCCAGTAAACGATTTGCTGGTCAAAGTAAATATACTTTTTCAAAAATGATGAGTTTGGCATTGGCGGGAATCACATCGTTTAGTGTAAAACCCTTGTATTCAGCTATTTATATCGGTTTTATATTTGCGTTTTTATCTTTTCTGTATTTGCCATATATAATATATAGTTATTTTATTGGTAGCTCAGTCAGTGGTTGGAGTTCTGTTTTAATTACAATTGCTTTTTTTGGAAGTTTGAATTTGATAATTATGGGCGTTTTAGGCATATATATAGGTAAGATTTTAATTCAAAATAAAGAGCGTCCATTATACATCATTCAAGAAGAAAATTTATGAAAACTAAAATTGCTTTGTTAAGTTTTGATGTCGAAGAATTTGATATGCCGTTTGAATATGGCGGAAATCCATCAATGGAAGAACAAATCGAAACTTCTAACCAAGGATTGTTAAAACTTTTGCCAGTATTAGAAAAATTCAAAGCAAAAGCAACTTTTTATACAACTGGAGTATATGCTAGCGCAATGCCAAACCAGATTTTTGAAATGAGCAAAACGCACGAAGTTGCATCTCATAATCATTTTCATTCGAGTCATAAAAAAGAAGATTTATTAAATTCTAAAAAAATCTTAGAAAATATTACAAAACAAGAAGTTTTAGGTTTTAGAATGCCAAGAATGGCGCCAGTTCCTAATCAAGATTTAAAAGATGCTGGTTACAAATACAATGCGTCGGTAAATCCTTGTTGGTTACCAAGACGATATGATATGCGACATATTTCAAGAAATCCGTTCAAAGAAAATAATTTATTGCAGTTTCCAGCATCAGTTTCGCCAAGATTTAGATTTCCATTGTTTTGGATTGCATTTCACAATTATCCGTTATGGTTTTTCTTTTATTTGTGTAAACAAGTTGTTAAAACCGATGGTTATTTGCACTTGTATTTTCATCCTTGGGAATTTACAGAATATTCTAAAGCTAACGATGGAGCTAAATATCCATTTTATTTGCACAGAAACAATGGCGATAAAATGCTAAAACGCTTTATAAAACTATTGGAATTTCTAAAAAGTGAAGGTTTTAAGTTTCAAACTTCTGGAACTTTTTTGAAAGATAAATTTTAATTTCAATTAATAAATTCACTATTTTTGTGTAAAATAATAAATTATGGAAACATTACAAATAAATTACCAACCTAATATCAAAGAAAAATTGATGGCTTTTTTGAATTCATTTGATTCAAATGAAGTTGAAATTGTTCAAGAAAAATCTAGTTTTGAAATAACAAAAAATAGAGTTCAAGAATCTTACAGAAAATTAAAAAACAAAGAAACAGTTATGTATAGCTTTGAGGAGGTTGATGAGTTTTTAGAAAAATCAATATCGGAATATGAAAGTTAAATTTATTAAAGAATTTTTATATTTATTAGACGAACAAGTACGATATATTGCGAGAGATAAGCCCAAAGCCGCAAGAAAATTCAAAAACAACTTATTAACTAATCTAC
>JAYVBR010000144.1:0-3840 GCA_043750395.1 Bacteroidota bacterium
ATGGAATATCATAACGAACACGGAATCAACAAAATAAAACCACCAGTTAATTATTTTGCAACCGATACTATTTTGGTTAAAAAGCAATTGTCATTTAAACAAATTTCTAAATTAATTGATATTCCAGAAACTGAATTGCAATTTTTTAATCCTTCGTATAAATTAGATATTATTCCAGTTTCAGAAAAAAAGAAAAATTTTATTAGATTGCCACAAGAAAAAATTGCTCTTTTTACTTCTAATGAAGATAAAATTTATTATTTCGCAAACTATGAAAACAACCTTCGTGAAAAGCAAAATCCTGAGCCTGTTGTTGTAAAAGATACATTGAATTATTATACAAATGATAAAAAATTGGTTGCCAAAAATCGAACTTACAAAGTAAAACGTGGCGATAGTTTAAACGAAATTGCAAGTAAATTCGGAGTTACAGTATCGGATGTTAAAAAATGGAATCGAATTGATGGCGATAAAGCACCACGTGGAAAAGTTTTGAAACTTCAAACAATGGAAACTATTGTAGTTCGAACTAAACATTCGATTAAAAAAGATGAAGTTGTTGCTGCTGCAAATAATACAATCGAAAACAAACAAACTGTTGTTGTCAACGAAACAATAAAAAACGATTCAATAGCTGTTAAAGAAATTGTTACAGAAAAAGTTCAAACACCAGAAATTAAGATAATTGAATCGACCACCAAACCAATTTTAGAAAATGTTATAGTTGCTACCAAAACTGAAAATAAAGCAATTGTTAAAAAACCGACTTATAAAGAAGATAAAGTAGTTGTCTATACAGATGTTACGCAAACATATAAAGTAAAAAAAGGCGATAATTTAAGTTCAATCGCCGATGATTTGGGTGTCACAATTGCCGATTTGAAAAGTTGGAATAAAATCAGTAAAAACGCTGTGAGTAAAGGTGCTAATCTTAAATATACTACTTCACAAAGGGTTGTTACAACAGTTAAGAAAAAAGTGAATGATGATTCTGAGATAATTGCAAATTCTGATTTAAAAACTAAGAAAATTGATCTTTCATCGAATGCAATAAACTATTATGTGGTAAAACAAGGTGAAAACTTGTATTCAATTTCTAAAGCAAATAATGTTTCAAAAGAATCATTAAAACAATGGAATAATCTTTCGGACGACTTGGTTGCGACAGGAACTAAACTGATTATTAAAACAGAAAACGAAAACGTAGTTGCATCAAAACCTAATGAATATATTGTTTTAAATAATGATAATATTTGGAAAATTGCCGAAAAATTTAATGTTACAGCTGTTAATTTAAGAGAATGGAATAACTTAAAATCTGATAAACTTAAAAAAGGTACATCGTTAATTGTATCAAATAATGAAAATTTGGAAATTGAAAATACCAAAATAAGCACAAAAAAAATTGCAGAAATCAAAGCCAAAGAAAAAATGTATTTGGTTAAACGGGGAGATTCATTGTTTAGCATTTCTCAAAAATATCCTGGAGTGACAGTTTCGGATATAAAAAAATGGAACAATATTAATGGCGATATTAAACCCGGAATGAAATTGAAAATTATAATTTAAAATTTCTTACTATATTTGTAAAAAAAAAGTTTAAACCACTTTATTATAAAAACAAAAAACATCATTATGAAAAATTTCCTTTTGATGTTTTTTGCATTTACAACTATTTTTTCTTGTAAGAAAGATGAAAACGCATCAGCTGAAATTTCTGGTAAACCCAATGCAGTTTCTATTATTATTGATGATGAATTGTGGAACGGAGAAATCGGCGATTCTCTTAGAAACAAGTTTGCGTCGCCAGTAATTGGTTTGCCTCAAGAAGAGCCATTGTTTACATTAAACCAATATCCTGTCAAATTGCTTGAGGGTTTTATGAGCAATAGTCGCAATATTATTATCATTAAAAAAGAAGCCAAAAGCAGATTTGAAATCATCGAAAACAAACTCCCAAAACCTCAAAATGTTATTTATATTTCTGGGAAAACTGTTTTAGAAATTCAAGATTCAATCCAGAATAACGCAATCAAAATAATTAATAAAATTAAAGAAACCGAAATTAATGATTTTCAGAAACTAACCAGAAAATCGCTTTTAGATTCAAAAAAAATCAATAAAAAATTCAATATCGACATAAATATTCCTTTAAATTATAATTATGTAATGCGTCGAAGTAAATTTATTTGGCTCAAAAAAGAAATTTCATCAGGAAGCGTGAGTTTAATTGGATATCAAATTGCTATTAATCATATTAAAAACGAGAAAAAACAACTGTCACAAATCTTAAAAACCCGAGATTCTATTGGACATTTATTCATTCACGGAAGTGTGAAAAACACTAAAATGCTTACAGATGTTTCGGTTAGTCCGTTTTTTGAGAAAACAATTATCAATGGCAGACCAGCATTTGAAACCCGAGGTTTGTGGCAAATGAATAATGATTTTATGTCTGGACCGTTTATTAATTATACCATTTTAGACAAACCACACAACAGAATTTTGGTTCTTGAAGGCTTTTGTTATGCACCGTCAAAAGAGAAACGAGACTTAATTTTCGAGCTTGAATCTATTATTAAATCTATAAATATTTTAAAATAAAATGTCAATATCTTTCAAAACCAAAACTTTTAAGGATTTATCGGTCGATGAATTGTATGCTATTTTGCAACTTCGTTCAGAAGTTTTTGTAGTCGAACAAAACTGTGTTTTTCAGGATATGGATTACAAAGATCAAATTGCTTGGCACGTAATTGGCATTTGCGACGGCAAAATTGTTGCTTATACAAGATTGTTTAAGCCCAATGATTACTTTGAATTTGCATCGATTGGACGCGTAGTTATTAACCCGAAATTTCGAGATCGAAAATGGGGAAATGACTTGATGCAATATTCTATTTTCGAAGTAGAAAAATTATTTGGAGTAAAGCAAATAACAATTGGGGCGCAACTTTATTTAAAAAAATTCTACGAGAACAATGGTTTTGCCCAAACTAGCGATGTTTATCTTGAAGATGATATTGAGCATATCGAAATGAAGATATATTAAAATCCAATAAAAAATTTGATAATTTTCCGATATTAGATAGCACCGATGGAGCAGTTTTACACAAAAACTTAATGTTTTATCCTGCACGGAAAGCGCTGATTTGCTCCCGAAACTTCGGGACTGTGCCCACAATGATTGGCAATTAAAACAAATCTAAATAAAAAACTACAACTTTTTTAATTGTTGTAGTTTTTTGTTTTGTGTGCTTGTGCTTGTGGGCGCAAAGTCGGAGACATTTGCGCAGCGCACTAGTTTTAATTTACGAGTTTTTAGTTTTTATGAAGTCTTTGCGGAGCGGGCAATTGATCATCACTTTCTTTATCGTCACAATTTGTAAACATTACTACAAGTAAAAACATTAATACAATTTTCATAATTTATTTGTTTTAAATTTTACCAGCCACCGCCTCCAAATTGAAAGAAAAATTTATTGCCACGACCGTTTAAATACCTAAAATGTTGTGTGTTTGAGTGTCTGTCGTGTACAAGTTTGTTTTGAAAAAAATCTCTAACAGATTCATTGTCTATACCAAAATTTATTGGTCCAAATCTAGCATATAATATTCCTGCTCTGTATCTATCTGGGTCACCATAAGGGTTTTTAACATAAGTACCAGCACGACTGTCACCACTACTGCCACCTAAAAATTCTGTTTTTGTTTTACCTTCAGGACCAGGATCACCTGTAAATGGATATTTCGCTCCAAAGTGAACACCCAATTCCGATTTAAACTGTACATTTATTTCCAATGCAAACTGTACAGTTTATTCCGGTTCAAAGTGAACAG
>JAYVBR010000145.1:0-3836 GCA_043750395.1 Bacteroidota bacterium
ATTTAATTTTCAGAAGCCCGATAAAGTTATCATGATCGATTCAACCGATTTTGAAGGTAAATTTGAGTTTAGACCTTTAGAACCTGGTTACGGATTGACCGTTGGTAATGCACTTAGAAGAGTAATGCTTTCTGCTTTAGAAGGTTACGCAATTACATCTGTCAGAATTGAAGGTGTAGATCATGAGTTTTCTACTATTCCTGGAGTTGTTGAAGATGTAACTGAAATTATCCTAAATCTTAAACAAGTACGTTTCAAACGTCAAATTGAAGATGTAGATAATGAAGCTGTTTCTCTAGCAATCTCAAATAAAACACAACTTACAGCTGGTGATTTCCAAAAATTTATTTCTGGTTTTCAAGTTCTAAATCCAGATTTAGTTATTTGTAATCTAGATAGTAAAGTTAATCTTAATTTTGAACTAACTATCGAAAAAGGTCGTGGATATGTTCCAGCCGAAGAAAACAAAAAACAAAATGCTGCGATAGGAACAATTTTTACAGATTCAATTTTTACGCCAATAAAAAACGTAAAATATGCAATCGAAAATTTCCGTGTTGAGCAAAAAACAGATTACGAAAAATTAGTTTTTGAAATAAAAACTGATGGTTCAATAAATCCAAAAGATGCTTTAACCGAAGCTGCTAAAGTGTTAATTCATCACTTTATGCTATTCTCTGACGAAAGAATTACTCTTGAAGCAGATGAAATTGCACAAACTGATTCGTATGATGAAGAGTCACTTCACATGCGTCAATTGCTCAAAACTAGATTAGTCGATATGGACTTATCTGTTAGAGCATTGAACTGTTTGAAAGCTGCAGAAGTTGATACACTTGGAGATCTTGTATCTTTCAACAAAAATGACCTAATGAAATTCCGTAATTTCGGTAAAAAATCTTTGACAGAACTTGACGAACTTGTTGCTATCAAAAATTTAACCTTCGGAATGGATTTAGCAAAATACAAATTAGATAAAGAATAAATTACTTCATATTTTGCGCTCCAAAGTGGATCGAAGCAAGATGAAGTTAAATAAAACACGTCATGAGACACGGAAAAAAATTCAATCACCTTAGTAGACAGAAAGGTCACAGAGCTGCAATGCTTGCAAATATGGCTTGTTCATTAATTGAGCACAAACGTATTAATACAACTGTTGCAAAAGCAAAAGCACTTAAACAATTCGTTGAGCCGCTTATTACAAAATCTAAAGACGATACAACACACAACCGTCGTATTTGTTTTTCATACTTACGCAGCAAATATGCAGTAACTGACTTGTTCAGAGATGTAGCTGAAAAAGTTGGAGACCGTCCAGGAGGTTACACTCGAATAATTAAAGTTGGAAATCGTTTAGGAGATAACGCCGATATGGCAATGATCGAATTAGTAGATTTCAATGAACTTTACAACGGAGGAAAAAAAGAAGAGAAAAAAGCCAAAAGTCGTCGTGGTTCTAAAGCTAAAAAATCTGATACCTCAGTTGTTGAAACCAAATCAGAAGAAACTTCTTCTGAAGAAGTATCAGAAGAAACAGCAGAATAATGATTTTCATTTTTCAATATATCAAAAAGATAGACTAGCAATAGTTTATCTTTTTTTTTGAATCCAATTTTATTTAACATATCTTTTGTCTATGATAGTTAAATATTTCAATTGTATAAATTTTCAAGTTGTGAATTGCTTTCTAAATTGTATTTTTGCTTATAATTCCCAACATACCGACGGTTAACGTTTTGATATGTTGGTAGTTATAAGTAATTTAGAATTCTAAATTTTTACTGCTTTGCTGTATTTACAGCACAATAAACGTATTTTTATTTTTCTAAAACTCTAAAACAATTCAAGTTGTTGCGACGGTTTTTGTGTCTCTACTTGTTTTTTACCATAAAAAAGTTCCATTAATCCAAACTGGTGGTCGGTTATTTTTAGAACCCCAATTTTGCCAAACTCAGGTAAGTTGTCTTTTATTCTTTTCGAATGTACTTCGGCATTTTCGCGACTTCCACAAAATCTGGTGTAAATCGAAAATTGAAACATCGAAAAACCATCGTCTAGCAGTTTTTTTCTAAAACCACTAGCGATTTTTCGCTGTAATCGGGTTTCGGTTGGTAGGTCAAAAAAAGCAAATATCCACATACTCTTGTATTGATTTATTCGGTTATAGTTGTCGTTAAGCATAAATTGGGTATAAAATTTTTCTGGAAATTCCCTCAAAACATTCATTTAGCGAACTTGTCGTTCGACTCATGGCAACCATCAGCGGACTATTTTTGCCATCAATAACTACATCAATTGTAGCGATATTTAATAATTGTTTCTTGATTTCGGTTGTTAATTCGCTAAAATTGTCTTCGGTTTCCATAATATGGCAAACGATTAAGTCCACATAAGGTCGGTAGGGCTCCATAATATCATCAGCAAGGCAATAGGCATTGTATTTGTTGCGATGAAATATGCCTAGGGTAGGCAACATGCCAGAACTCACAATTGCTCGGGCGGTTATCGCCCGAAGAATTGCATAACCATAATTCAATAAATTATTAGGTGCAATTCCGGTTTGTCCTCTCGTAAAATTTTCTATATTAATAAGTTTTTGCCAATAAAAAACTGCTGCTCTTGATTCATGGTTCAAGGCATCGCCAGAGGTTACTTCTTTTGCCCAAATTTCCATTTTTCGGCAAGCAATTCCTCTTTCTTTGAGCAATCCTGCTTGGTTTATGATTTTGGCACTAATTGTTTGTTGCCACAAATTCTTTTTTAGTGGAACACTTGCGTTTATTTGGTGTTTGAATCTTTCGGATTGTTCTGTATGTCCGTTTAAGGGCATTAGCAACCCAATTGGCATGTGTTGTTGGTCGCAATTTATAAGCGCAACATTGTTATTTATTAATTTCTCGAGCAATCCATTAGTTATTGTTATTTGCTGATTTTCTAGAACAATTACGCCAATATCTTCTATTGCTGCTGTTTTAATTTCTTGTTTTTTTTCTCTCTCTCCTTCGGGGACGGCTAGGGTGGAGCTCGGGTAAGCAATAACAATTTGATTGTTTTTGGTACTCAAATAAACAGGGTTTCCGAAAAAAAGTGTTCGCTTTATCATAAAATTTAGTTTTTGAAAATAATTTCGTAAAATAGATTTCCGTATTTGTCAGTAAGCTTTTCGAAACTTGAAATTCTATCAGGAATTGTAGCTACTTTATTAATATTGGCAATTATATAACCATCATCATCAAAAACATTTTCTATTTTAATTATCGAATTGTTTAAAGTTGCTTCAATTTCTGAAATTGAAATATTTTTAGGAATAGTATTTTTTTTAATAACAATTCTCGATTCATTAACAACCGTTTCCATTTCTTGACCACTTTCGAATGAATTATGAATCAAGTCATAAACTTGGTCTGTCGAGCTGTTATTGACTAATGTTTCATAAAATTGGTCGCCATTTAAAATTTCAGTTTCATTTTCGAGATAAACTCTTGTGTAGGTATTGTGATTAGATTTTAGTGTGTAATATTCTGGTGATTCTAGTAAAGTGTATGGCTCGATGCTTTCTTGAGATTGGTCAGCATTGAGTTCGGTCATTGCGTAAATGGCAATATGAATACTTTCCCAATCTGCCGCATTTGGTTCAATGTGTGTAATTTCGGCTTGAAGATTCAAAAGTTTTGTGTCTAACAAAACACTTAAAATTTCATTACTTTCCATCGGTATAAAGCCAATTTTCTGATTATTAAAAAACAAAGCAATTGCACAAGAATCAAATTGATTATTGGGTTCTCGCACCATTTCTAGCAAACCACTTTTATTGATTTGATTAATGATTTTTG
>JAYVBR010000146.1:0-3832 GCA_043750395.1 Bacteroidota bacterium
TAAATGTTTTTTGCATTTAGATTATTGGTGACAACAGTCAAATTAATTTGTTCCATATTGTCTAATAATTTGGCTTTTTTTATAACATTTTCAATCAAAACTTTGGCAATTCCACGTCCACGATATTCTGGTAAAACATACATTCTGAATAAAATTCCTTTGTGACGCAATTTTTCTCTGTCATTTCCATCTCTTGCAAAGCTAACTATTCCTGCTAAATTTTCATTTAGAAAGGCACCAATTGTAAAACTATCGTCTGTTTCATTTGTTGGAAATGGAGTTTTTAAATCGTCGTTTGGAGAAATTCTAAAACTTTCTTCTTCATTGATTAATCCAATTTGTAGAAAGTTTTTATACATTTCTAATTGGTTTGCCTTTATTTCTTTTAAAGTTATTTGACTCATAACTAATTCATTGATTAAACATTAATCTGATGATTTTGTTGGAATTACAACTATCTGATTTCCTAAATTTTCCATTTTTAAATTCGTTAGTAACGAACCAATTGTATTTTAAAATCTAATAACTAAACAATCGGGTTCAAAGCCATCAAATATTTTTTTGGCGTTGTTGCAAATTTCTTTTTAAAAGCTGCAATAAAATGACTTCCGGTGCTGTAACCAATTTTTAGCCCAACTTCGTTCACATTATACGAGCCAGAATCTAATAATTTTCGTGCATAATCCATTTTATAATCAAATAAAAATCCGTAAACCGTATCGCCATAAATTTGCTTGAAACCCATTTTTAGTTTTTTTAAATTTAATCCAATTTCATCTGCCAATTCTTGCAAACTAGGCGGTTCGGACATATTGGCTATAATGATTTCTTTGGCTTTTTTTATTTTGATTACATTGTCTTCATCAATCAAAAACGGACATTGTTCTGCATTTGGATCTTCATTTCGGTTGAAATATAAACTCAATAATTCGTATCCTTTTCCTTTGTAATACAAGTTTTTTATCGATGGATTCAAATTATAATGAAACAATTGACTCAAAACAATCGCCATGGAAGGCGAGATATTATCTTCTTTATAATATTTTTTATCCTTGTTATCATCACTCAAAAACGTAATATAATTGGCTTCGTTAAAAAATAAAGTATGGAATTTTTTGATAGAAATAATCATCGAAATTGCCCAAGAATTCGGAGCCAATTCTAAATTTAATGGTAATTCCTTTTGGGGATTATAAAGCAATAACGATTTTTCTTCTTTCAAATCTAAAGCATAATTGCCTTGGTTGAAAATAAATTTTCCGCTGCCTTTCAACCCAAAATGAAACTGAATCAAACCGCTTGTAACCTCCCGTTGTGCCTGAAAAACTTCATTAGAATCATTCTGAAAACGAATTAAAATAAAATCATCCTCAATTTTTATAATTTCTTGTGAACCCATAGCGATATTTTTATGTGATTTAATTTTATAATTTTCAAATAAATTATTTAGAACAACTCTAAATTAACTAATTCTTAATCATCGTAAACATTACAAAAGTAAGTATTTATTAGATATATTGACGATAAAAATCCAAAAAAACATTGAGCGTTACAAAAAGAACTTTTAGCGTTGTTTTTATCTTTAAGTTAACTTTAATTTTGCAAAGCAATTGCTAAAATAATTTATGGAAAATCTTAACCTATCAAAACATCACACTTTTTATTCAATCGGATTGAGTTACAAGAAAGCAGATGCCGAAGTTAGAGGAAAATTTTCATTGAATGACAATGCAAAAAATGCACTTTTACAACAAGCAAAAACCGAAGGAATCGAGAGTATGATCGTTACATCGACCTGCAACCGAACCGAAATTTATGGTTTTGCAGAACATCCCTTTCAACTTATCAAATTGCTTTGTGAAAACTCTCAAGGAACGGTCGAGGAATTCCAAAAAGTAGCTCACGTTTATAAAAATAAAGAAGCTATTTCCCATTTATTTAAAGTCGGAACTGGTTTAGACAGCCAAATTTTGGGAGATTTCGAAATTATTTCACAAATAAAAACCAGTTTCTTGCAAGCAAAATCTTTTGGTTTGGTCAATGCTTTTATGGAGCGATTGGTCAATGCCGTGATTCAAGCCAGCAAAAAAATCAAAACTGATACCGAAATTTCTTCTGGCGCAACATCGGTTTCGTTTGCATCGGTACAATTTATTATGAAAAATGTTGAAAATATTGGCGAAAAAAATATTCTACTTTTCGGAACAGGAAAAATTGGTCGAAATACTTGCGAAAACCTTGTAAAACACACCAAAAATAAACATATCACACTTATAAATCGAACTAAAAACAAAGCCGAAAAACTGGCTGGAAAACTCAATTTAATCGTTAAAGATTACTCCGATTTGCATTTAGAATTGCAAAAAGCCGATGTTTTGGTCGTTGCAACTGGAGCACAAAATCCTACGATTGATAAAGCAATTTTAAATTTAAAAAAACCTTTATTAATTTTAGATTTGTCGATTCCGAAAAATGTTAACGAAGATGTTCGACAACTCGAAAACGTAACTTTGGTTCATTTAGACGATTTATCACAAATTACAGATGAGACTTTAGAAAATAGAAAAAGTCAAATTCCTGCTGCCGAAATCATCATCCATGAAATAAAAGATGAGTTTATTGCCTGGACCAAAAACCGAAAATTTGCACCAACTATTCACGCATTGAAAGCAAAAATGAATGAAATTAAAGATGCCGAATTGAATTTTCAACGCAAAAAATTATCCAATTTCGATGAAGAACAAGCTGAAATCATTAGCAATCGCATCATTCAAAAAATAACAAATCACTTTGCCAATCATCTCAAAGACGATGACACAATGGTCGATGAAAGCATTGATTATATCAATAAAATATTTCAATTGCAATCCTAAAAAATAAATCTTTTAGACTTTTAGCCTTTGTGGCATGAATTCAATAATTCTAATAATTCGTGGCTGAAAAAACGATAAAAATAGGAACTCGAGACAGCGAACTCGCACTTTGGCAGGCCAAAACCGTAGAGAAACTACTCAACGATTTAGGTTACAAAACCCAAATTGTTGCTGTAAAATCTCAAGGCGATTTATTGCTCGACAAACCACTTTACGAACTCGGAATTACCGGAATTTTCACTAAAACACTAGATATTGCTATGATAAATGGCGAAATTGATATTGCAGTTCATTCAATGAAAGACGTTCCAACGGCTTTGCCAATCGGTATGATGCAAGCTGCAGTTTTGAAACGTGCCAATGAAAAAGATATTTTAGTTTTTAATAAAAACCTAGATTTTTTAGAAAATTCTGGAACAATTGCCACCGGAAGTTTGCGTCGTCAAGCGATATGGTTGAATAAATATCCAAATCATAAAGTGGTCGATTTGCGTGGAAATGTAAACACAAGAATGCAAAAATTACAAAATAATGATTGGAATGGAGCCATATTTGCAGCTGCAGGATTGGAAAGGTTAGGATTTATTAATGGAAACGAGATAAAAAGCCCCTCCTTCGGAGGGATTGGGGAGGTTCTTGATTGGATGATTCCTGCACCAGCACAAGGCGCAATGGTTATTCACGCAATGCTAAACGACGAATTTTCTAAAAATGCCGTTGCCGAATTAAACGATCTCGAAACCGATATTTGTACTTATATTGAACGACAATTTCTAAAAACATTAGAAGGCGGTTGTACAGCGCCAATTGGAGCATTAGCAACTTTCAATGAAGATGAAATTTCATTCAAAGGTATTTTATTATCAATCGATGGAAAACAAAAAATAGAAGTCAATAAAGTTGTTCCAATTCAAGAATGGAAAAAATTGGGTTATAATTTGGCACAAGAAATTTTGAAT
>JAYVBR010000147.1:0-8846 GCA_043750395.1 Bacteroidota bacterium
GCATAATCGTTTGATACAATTGCAGTTGCATCATTTGCCCCGTTTGCTGTTGCGCCGTTTTTATAAAAACCTATGTTGTTAGTGTTATTTCCAACCTCGAATTTATTGATGCCCGTTCTAATGCTGATTTTTTTAGAAACCGCATAATTTACAGCTAAACCAAAACTTATATTTTTTTCATAAGATTTCGAATTGCTATCAAATTTCGCGTCAATTGTTGAATTATTAGATGATGAATTGGCATAAATCGGAGCTATATTTGGCGTAATTTGCCATTTATTGGTTTTATTTTCTTTGGTTTTTTTCTTGATTTTTCGGCTAATAAATTTTCGAGAACATTTGGTTCTTTCGAAATTGAATCTTTTTTGATTGCTAGATTTTCTATTAATGCTAATTGTTTTTTGGCTAATACATTATTATTAGCTGTGATTTCAATTTGATTTTTTTTAGGTTTTATTTTTCCGTATTCATCATTCGATGTAATTTTTTCATTTGATTTATTTAAACCCGAAATGTTATTACTTGGGTTAATTTCATTAAATTTTTGATTGTTATTCAATTTATCTCTCGATTGTGCTCGAGAAGACAAAAGACCTTCAGCTATTTCTGATTTTTCTTTTCTAGAATTTGATTCATTTGCAATGATATTTTCATTCAACTTATCTTTCGATTGCGCTCGAGAAGACAAAAGACCTTCAGCTATTTCTGATTTTTCTTTTCTAGAATTTGATTCATTTGCAATGATATTTTCATTCAACTTATCTATTGATTGCGCTCTAGAAGCCGAGTCATTAGAAACAATTATTGACTTTTCAACATTAGAATTAATTCTATTTTGAAAATTTATTTCATTTGAAGTATCATTTTTATCATTAGAATTGGAAACTAAAACTTCTTTATCATTGCTTATTTCAGGAATTTTAGCGTTTTTATTTGATTCAATATTTGAGTTTGAATTTGACGACACTTCGACTGTATTCACTGGAACAGAATTATTTTCAGTGCTTCCAAAAAATTCTTTACCAATGAATATTCCAATCAATAAAATCGCAGCAACGCCAGAATATTTCCACCAAATCGGGATTATTTTCTTTTCTTTTTTCTTTTTTAATTCCCGTTCAATGTTTGTCCAAACCATTTCTGGTGGCGCAATTTCTTGATTATTGAAGTTTTCTTTAAAAAGTTTGTCTATATTTTTTTTCATTTTACTGAAATTTTATTTTGATGTTGCGATTCTATTTTTTGTTTCAAAATATTTCTTGCTCTTGACAAGTTCGATTTTGAAGTTCCGACCGATATTTTTAAAAGTTCGGCAATTTCTTTGTGCGAATACTCATCAATTGCGTATAGATTAAAAACAAGTCGGTATCTTTCGGGCAATTCTTGAATTATTTGGGTCAAATATTCTATTGATTCTTCTTCGATTTCGATTTCGACATCAATTTCATCGGGAATTTCGTTGGTTACAATTTCTAGGAAAGTCGATTTTCTATATTGCTCTAATATGCTGTTTATTAGAACTCTTTTTGCCCAGCCTTCGAACGAACCTTTATTTTCGAATTTTTTTATTTTATTTAATATCAATAAAAAACCATCTTGCAAATTATCTTGCGCCTCTACATAATTGCGCGAATATTTAACGCTAACCGCAAACAATTTCGACGAAAACTGTCGATACAATTGTTCTTGGGCAACAATATCCTTTTTTTTGCAAGCTGTTATTATTGATTCTAGAGACAAATTTTAAGATTTATTAATTAAAAACTATTGGTTTCGAAGTTTGTGGAATTTTTACAATATAAAACGGTTGTGACACACTAGTTATTCCATTTGTAAAAGGGCCTGGTTCTGTTTTAAAAACTGTAACAACAATTTGATTTTCGGTTTCAATAATATTTGAAATACTAATATTTGCTCCATCTCTTGGCCAAATTTTATCAAAAATTGCTATCACTTTTTCAGTAGCAAAATCTATATTTGGAAAGCTAATATTATTAAATGGGTTTTGTGAATTCATTTTTATCTTTAAATCATTCCAATCATTTGCGGTAGAAATGACTGTTTTTTGTTCGGAAATATTTTCTCTTCCATTTCCATATAGTTCACTGTCATAAATCAGCGTTGGAGTAATTGTAACTGGTTGAAAAATAATGTTTTCAGTTGGTTCATTTTTCGAACAAGAAATCGTTGCTATTGCAAATAATATTGCGAAGATTAATTTTTTCATTTTTTTTGAATTTTAGTTTATTGTTTTAATATATTTACTTGAAAAGCAGTCATAACATTCATCGTTTAATTGAAGTTCGTTCATAACAATTTCAAATGATTGTTTAGGTTTGTTATTATTAAATATCAACATCGGCTTTAATCCTTCTCCATAAATTGAATTTTGTGATTCGATTGTATATGCATAAGTTTCAATTAAAATTCCGTTTTTAAAATCTTTAATTTCAGTAGAATTTATTTCTAAAGATTTAGTATAACCAGTATTTGCTGGATTATAAGTTGCTCCTGCGATTCCACCGATTGATTGTATCCAAGTCCAATTAGCTTGAATTGGATTAATTTCTGTTAACGGCTTTTTATTATCTTAGGGTTCATTTTTCGAACAAGAAATTGCTACTGTTGCAAATAATATTGCGAGTATTAATTTTTTCATTTTTTTTTAAATTTAGTTTATTGAATTTGAGGTCCACAAGGGTTTCTGTCGATTGTATATTTACTTTTATAATTTTTATTTTCATTGATTATCAAAATAAAATCTGGTTGTTGTAACCAATCGCAAGGTTCTGTTTTCGAAGCATATTTTACATAATCTATTTTTTCTTTTCGAAAAACCGAATAAATTCCTTTTGGTAACGAAATGTTATAATTTCCCTTTTCATCGGTTTTGAACTGTGTTAGAATTGGCTCATTTTGATTAACAACACTGTCTTTTCTAATATAAAAATCTTGGTTAGCAGCAACACGATAAATCGCCAAGTTTTCTTCCATTCGTTCTCGTGGTGGCGTTCCACCCAAGTAAGCACTGTTGTTTTCAATAAATCCGTTTATCGAAATTGATTTCGAATTGAATATTGAACACGATTGCAAGCTTATTATTGTTATTAAAATTACAAATTTTTTCATATTATTTGATGTTGTAGATTGTTCCAAAAAATTTATCTTTTATTTGATTTTATCTATAAAAGTATGATAATTTATTTAATTTAGAGCAATATCATCAATAACTATAAGATATTGATTTCCATTACAATAATTTGGAATATTCGACCAATTGAATTTTACTTTTAAAGGAAATATTGCATTTGCTAAATCCATATTTGAATTGGCTGGTAAACTTTGAAATCTAAAAACATCGGGTTGCAAATTTATTGGTAAAATAACATTGTCGACGATTAATTTATAACCACCGCAACAAACACACATACCTAAATCTGGACCAGTTATTGTTCCTGTCGATTCGTAAACCGTTACTTTTTCAGTTGGTTTTTCAATAACTATTTCTTCGCTTTTTGTGCAACTAATTGAGATCGATGCAACAAAAATAATTAAGAATAATTTTTTCATGATACTTACTATTTACAATCAAAAAAGATTTTTATTATTCCAACTTATTAAATTAATTGTAACACCACTATTAGGAATAACGTTTTGGTTTTTAAATACTGTCAATACTGGCTCTAAAGCATCAAAATCTGATTGATTGTTGTATTTAAAATATCGCGACGGATGATTGACCCAATTTCCTGATGTTGTTGTCGGATAAGGAATTCGACCTAAACCTTGAAAATATATTTCGGTTAGTGTATTATTGCTCAATAAAATATTCAAAAAATCATTGTAAATTTGGGTATTAGTTGTGTTGGTACCACAAACGTAAGCAAAAGAATTTTCAGGATACCTAAATGTATTTTCGAACAATGACTGGGAAAAGCTACTTTGAATTAAGTTTACCAAAACTTTTTCATTATCGATGCTGACATCATATTTATCAACATTCGTTCCGTTTAAAAGGACTAATTTATTGATATTTAAAGGCAAATTTATAGATTTTGTAGCTGGTCCAATTGCGGTTAAACATATTACTGAATTTTCAATGCCTTCAAACCTCACAATTAGCGTATTTCCGTTTATAAATTGACTGGTTATCAAACTGTAATTTATGCAAGGATATATTTCTGTTGTAATAAATTTTAGTTTTAGCGATGGTGGCTGTGCAATTGCATAATTACTATAAATCTCTTCGGGCATTAATTTGATAGTTGTTGCTATCGAGTTATTGCTAAAATATTGCGAATAATCATCGTTTGTAATTGAATTTTCTTGATTTGTAGTACATCCAAAAATCAGAAATGAAAGTAATAACAAACTTATTTTTTTGTAGTATGATTTTAAAAATATTTGTATCATTTTTTTATTTATTGAATATTAATACTATAACTCAAAAATGTTCCATCTGGTTGTGCGATTTTTATAATTTGTAATCCTGTTGTTGTTGGTGTAAAAGTGTAGTTAGTGATAACTTCACCAATTACCTGAGTGCACACGCAACCCAGATATTGAGCATATACAGTCAATGTTTTGGTATTTGCAACATTAGTTTCGGTTAAATTTCCATAATTCCCACAGCCATTATTAACAGAAAATTTTATAGGAATTTGAATTTGATTATTTACAATTCCTGTTACAGGAACGATTGCAGAGTTTACATAGGCTTGAGTAATTGCATAACAAGGTGGTGTACCACAAAACATCGGTCGTTGAAATGTATAAACAAACCCATCAGCTACATGATTTTGGTCAATCAACAATGTACCACCTGTTATTGAAAATGTTGCATCTTCGGTATTTATTTTTATTCCATTTTCTCCAAAAGTTGAAAAAACATAAGTACCATTTGCTAATGCTTGCGCAATTGATGTTCCGATTTGATTATTGGTTACGGTTAAAATTCCGGTAGTTGTATTGAAATTATAATTGACATTTCCTGCAATTTCTTGATCAACACCTGCAAATCCTCCAGTTATTTTGGTTAATGTCCAATTACCATTTAAACTTGTTGGTGGTTGAGTTGCAATTTCTTCTATTAAATCTTTTTTGGTACAAGAATTCAAAATCAATAAAAAGGCCATTATTCCGAATGTAAATATTTTTTTCATAATTCTATAAAAATTAAAATGTTTATCTGTTTATTATAAGATGCGAAAACAATAATAAAGGTTGCGTCTCAAACAAAAAAAATCCCAAATTATTTAAGTTTGAGATTTTAGTTGTTTTAAATATTAAAGGATAAATTCATTTAAAAACAGTCTTTAAGCAAAATAAATCTTTAATTTTTAATGATTTTTTCAATTGATTTCAAACCATTTTCGAATTCAGTTTCTAATAAATAAATTCCTTCGGTTAAATTTATTTTGATTTTTTCGTTGTTAGTTAAGTTAATTATTTCGGAAATAATTTTTCCTTGTAAATCAAAAACTCTAATCTTAGTTATTTTATAATTTGTATTATAATTTAATTCATTATCAAATGGATTTGGATAAATTTTATTTTCTTTATTCAAGAAAACTTTATTTTCAAGAATCAAATTATCGGTTATGTTTATTCGTGTCAATGCAAAACTTGCATCTTGGTCTGGTCTAGTCGAACCACCAATTAATAGTTTGCCATCATTTTGAAGTTGCATACATTGCAAATAATCATTGCCCAATGATAAATCTATATCAAAAAAACTGGTAGAATTAAAATTAGTCTCTAAATTTCCTGATGTATCAAAACGAGAAATTGTATAACCGTTATTATAATCATTAATTATTTTATTGCCACCGACCAATATTTTTCCATTCTGTTGAATTGCAATGTCTCGATTTGGCACATTATGGTTTACAATACCATTTGTACCAAAACTCGAATCGAATTGTCCGTTAGGTAATAATTTTATTAATTTATTAGTATTGAAATTACCATTCAAAATTATTTTATTGTCCGAAGTTGCTTTTAACGCAGTGAAACCAGCATACATAAACTCAGGAAAAGGATTTGTAGGAATTGATAAAATTATTTTGCCATTATTACCAAACGAGTTGACTAAATTTCCTTGTAAATCAACTTTTACGACAGCACCATTGGATTGATTTGAAATAGTATTTTCATAGCCACAATTTAAAACCGAACCATCATTTAGCAAAATAAAATCATAAAATACAAATTTAAAATTTGGGTCATTAAAAGTCTTTATTCCGCTATTAGCAAATGTTGTATCGATACTTCCGTCACTATTAAATTTGGTTAAACAGCCAAAAGAATTTAGATTTCCGCCAGCCAAAATTTGATTGTTTGGCAACAAAACTGCAGATGTGATTTGACTTCCTCCAAGATTAGGAATTTTCACAATTCCGTTTACACCAAAACTATTATCTAAAGAACCATTTTCTAAATATCTTACCAAAAACGAACCTCCACCACCCGAATTATTTGGTGGTGGCGGCAAGCTGTAAGAACCTGCGACTAGAATTTTATTGTCGCTTTGAATTAATAAATCATTTACATATTCGCTATAATCAATAGCTGATTGAACTATTCCGTTTGTTCCAAAAGAAAGGTCTGGACTTCCATCTTGATTGTTTTTAGCAACCGAAAGATGATAAATTCCTAAATTTGCAACTTGATTGCTGTAACCTGCGGTAACAATTTTTCCGCCAGTAGTTACTTCAAGATCAATAATTTCTGAAGTGTTTGGCGTAACAACCGTTCCTGAATTTCCAAACGAATTGTCTAAAAAGACATTTTGTGAGAATGTAAAAATCGTTATTTGGCAAAATAAAATGATAAATAATTTTGTTTTCATAATATTAGAATTTTAATATAAAGATGCAAAAAAAATGCAAAAGGTTGCGTATTAAATAAAAAAATTCGTTGCATAATATAAACCTCTCTTTAATATGAGTGATTGATAGCTTTATTGTTTAAAAATTAAAGATTTATTAAATCATTAAAAAATATTAAGTATTTGTTAAAATTTCTTACAAAAATTTTTTTTTGTAACATTTTTTTAATAGTTTTACACTTCAAAAGCTTTTTTTGTGATAAAAACAAACAAACTTCAAGTTATTTGTAAAAATTTAAAATTAAATTTTATTTTTTACTTATTTATGTTTTTCGCTTCGACATTGAGTTTATTTTCTCAAAATCCTTCGGGCATATCCATTAATTGGGATGTCAATGTAGGCTGTCAAGTCTATTCCGAGGAAATCAAAGACCGAAAAGACCCTGTGTTTATTGAAGACATTCCACCTGGACTGTGTATTACAGTTTGCGAAAGTTCTACCGTAAATTATACACTATCGGGTACTTTTACAACGACACCTTTGACCACTTGGTCAGTTATTGGCGGAACAATTAACAGTCAATCCTACAACAACATTAACATTACTTGGGGAAGTGCTGGAAATGGTTCTTTAACATTTGTGACTGCAACACCATCTGGTAATATTACTAAAACTATTTGTTTCAATAAAGTAATATTGCCAACTGCACTATTTAATGTATTACCAAACTTAGATCCTGGACAACCAATTTTTACTTGTGTTGATCAAATAGTTTATTTTACCAATCTATCTACAACAAATGGCGGTTCAGGTTTGTTTAGTTACAATTGGGATTTCGGTGATGGCACACCTGGGTCATCTACTTTTGAACCAACTCATATTTATACCTTAGATGGTAGTTATGTTGTAACTTTAATAGTTACAAATTCGTGTGGGTGTTCAAGTACATTCAATACTGAGGTCAAGGTAGATAAAAGTGGTTTTAATATTGAATGCCCCAGCGTATTGTGTGATGGTCAAAATGGGCAATATAGTATTCCGCTAGATTCCGCATCAATTTGCAATGAATTCAATTGGACCGTAGTTGGTGGAGAAATAACATCTCAAAGCAATGGAATTGTAAATGTTTTATGGAATCATGTTGACTCATCAGGTTTCGGATATGTCACATTTAATCCAACGGGTTGTGACTTAGAATGTCCAACGCCAACAACTGTAAAAATTCCAATCATGCAAAATATTGGAACAATAACAGGAAATAATTTTATTTGTCTTGGTGAACAAGGAAGATATATATTACCACAATGGCCAACAACTGATTTTGTATGGACTATTGTAGGTGCAACAGTTACTAATCCAATTGCAAATGTAATTCATACCGATCAAAGAAATGAAGTTATTATCAATCCATTATTTGCTGGAACAATTACTTTAAAATGTGTTTACATGAATACATTGATTCATTGCGGAGGTTCTGCTACATATACTATTAATGTTATCCAACCATTAACAATTAGTGGACCAAATAAAATTTGCAAAAACACAAATGCGACTTATTCTCTTGATCCAGGAAAAGTTAGTAATTGGATTTTAACCACAAGCGGAGGTACAACAATTGCAACAGCTTCTAATAGTAATACTTTTTCATATAATTTTACAACATCTGGCAATTATCAACTTTCTCTTGGTGGCTCTGGAACACCACAATGTCCAAGCGCCTTTTTAAATATAGAAGTTGTTACGATTCTTCCTCCAACTTCAATAACTGGCGATTTAAATAATATATGCCCAAATTCACCTTATGTTTACACTATTGCAAATCCAGAACCTGGTGTAGAATATGTTTGGTCTGTGCCAGCAGGTGGAACTTTCGAAGGACCATCGGTTGGCGACACTGTAACGATTAAATTTAATGCAGCATTAACCCATCAAATTTCTGTTTTCAGCAGAACATTGGCACCATTAGTTTGTTCTTCTACTGCTACAACTCTAAATGTTAATACTTTACAAATAAAT
>JAYVBR010000148.1:0-3815 GCA_043750395.1 Bacteroidota bacterium
ATAACCCCGTTCTGGATAATCATAATTGATTTTTATGGCATTGTTTTCTGATTTCAATTTGAATGAATCATTTATAATTTGCAAATAAAACAATCTGATTACAAGCAACGAACCAGCAATAATAATTATTGAAGGCAACAATAACTTTCTCATCGTTTTTTGGGTT
The DNA here is from genome assembly GCA_043750395.1 of Bacteroidota bacterium. GTDB lineage: Bacteria > Bacteroidota > Bacteroidia > Flavobacteriales > Flavobacteriaceae > Flavobacterium. The sequence continues at coordinate 167 of JAYVBR010000148.1, forward strand.
TTATTAAATATATGATAATTATAGAAAGAATAATTGTAAAAATAGCACTCAAAATTGTCCTGAAAAGGATTTCTAAAAATAATTCGAAACTAAAAATTTCTAAAATAAACAATACAATATGATGAATCAAAACAGAGGCTAAAATAAAAGAAAATCGTTCTGGCGTTAAAACATCATTTAATTTAACTGTTTGATATTCATAACTTAAACCAAATGCAAACTTAAAAATTTGTGGTCTTATAAAAGCCAAAACTACACAAGATGCTGCGTGAACTCCACCAGAATCAGAGAAAAAATCTAAAGTTAATCCTAGAAAAAAACTGGCTAAAAGAAAAGCATTTTTATTAGAATTGACAGGATATAAAAATAAAAATAAAACATACGGATACGGATTTATAAACCCAAATAAATTAAATTTATTGAAGATAATTATTTGTGCAGCAAGCAACAAAATAAATCGGGTGATATTATTTAATAAAGCATTATTCATTTTTCTTAACAGCTGTAATATCTTCTTGTAGTTTCAAAATTTCTGGCGTATTTCGATTTTTAATTATATAAACATATCCTAAATCGGTCATATCATTAAAAAGTTTTACGTTTATGGTATAATAATTAGTTTGGTTGTCAACATAAATATTATTGATTGTTCCGATATTGATATTTTCAGGAAAAATCGTCGATTGTGCTCCTGTTACAATTGTGTCGCCTTTACGAACTGCAGCCAATCTTGGAACATTGACAAGTTGTGCAAATCCTGTGCTTTTGCCATTCCAAGTAAGTGAACCAAAATGATTCGATTTTTTTAGTTTGGCATTTATAGCATTTTTCTTATTCAAAATACTAATAACGGTTGCAAAATTGGTCGAAGTATTGTCTATAACTCCTACAATACCTAAATCATTTATTACGCCCATATCGGTTTTTACGCCTTTGGCAATTCCGCTGTCGATTGTTAAATAATTTTCGTATACATCAAACGAATTGTGAATAACTCTTGACAAAATAATATTGGTTTTTGTTACGCCTTGCAAATCAATAATTTCTGGAATAATTGTATCTTTCTTATTGAATAACAGCATTTTAAGTCTTGCGTTTTCAAATGCTAGATTATCGTTTTGGGTTCTTAAACTAAAATAAGACTCGACATCATTGATTTTTTTATAAGCATTGCCACTAACAAAATTTGCTGAGCTAATGATTTTGCTTTTATGATACGAATGAAATTGAATAGTAAACCCAAGCGATATGCCCAAAAGCAGCAAAAACAGCAACTTATTACTGTTTTTAAGAATAAAATTAAATATCTGCTGCATTATATTATGCTATTATTTTAGTAAAATACTTTTGTATTTTGGCAAGTTTTTCAATGCCATTCCAGTTCCACGAACTACTGCTCGCAATGGATCTTCGGCTATGTAAACTGGCAAATCGGTTTTTTGAGAAATACGTTTGTCCAAACCTCTCAACATTGATCCACCACCAGCAAGATAAATTCCAGTGTTGTAAATATCGGCTGCTAATTCGGGTGGCGTTTGCGATAAAGTTTCCATAACCGCATCTTCAATTCTTTGAATAGATTTGTCTAATGCTTTGGCAATTTCACGATATGAAACGTTTACTTGCTTAGGTTTTCCTGTCAATAAATCTCGACCTTGAACAGACATTTCATCGGGTGGCGATTCTAAATCTTCGATTGCTGCACCAACTTCGATTTTAATTTTCTCAGCCGTTGATTCTCCAACAAAAAGATTGTGTTGGGTTCTCATATAATAAACGATGTCATTTGTGAAAACGTCACCAGCAATTTTTACCGATTTGTCGCAAACAATTCCGCCTAGTGCAATTACTGCAATTTCGGTTGTTCCACCACCAATATCGACAATCATATTTCCTTTTGGTTGCATAATATCGACCCCAATTCCAATTGCTGCTGCCATTGGTTCGTGAATTAAGTATACTTCTTTACCATTAACACGTTCGCAACTTTCTTTTACAGCTCGCATTTCTACTTCGGTAATTCCAGATGGAATACAAACAACCATTCTTAAAGCCGGAGTAAATAATTTTTTCTGTAAAGCTGGAATGCTTTTTATAAGCAATTTTATCATTTGCTCCGAAGCATCAAAATCGGCAATAACACCATCTTTTAGTGGCCTTATGGTCTTTATGTTTTCATGAGTTTTTCCTTGCATAAGGTTCGCTTCTTTTCCGACAGCAATAATTCTGCCTGAAATTCTATCGCGGGCAACGATAGATGGACTATCAATAACAACTTTGTCGTTGTGAATGATTAGTGTGTTTGCGGTACCAAGGTCTATCGCAATATCCTCGGTCATGAAATCAAAAAATCCCATAAAGTTTTTTGGGTTTTAAAAGGTTAGTATTTTTACTGCACAAAGTTAATCAAATTAACGATTGTTTTACATATTAATACAAATAGAATTTTATTTTTTTTCTAAAGATTTTTGAGGAATAAAATCTTTTAAATTTATTAATTTTTAATGCTTAAAATGACGTGTTCCTGTAAAAACCATTGCCAAATTATTTTTATTGCAATAATCAATGCTTAATTGGTCTTTTATTGATCCGCCTGGTTGAATAACGGCTGTAATTCCAGCGTTTTTGGCAATTTCTACACAATCCGGAAACGGAAAGAAAGCATCGCTTGCCATTGATGTTCCTTTTAAATCAAATCCAAAGTTTTTGGCTTTATCAATTGCTTGAATTAAAGCATCAACTCTTGATGTTTGTCCAGTTCCTGATGAGATTAATGTTCCATTTTTAGCAAAAACAATTGTATTTGATTTAGTGTTTTTACAGATTTTAGATGCAAAAATCAAATCTTCAATTTCTTGCGAAGTTGGTTTAGTTGTTGTAACGCATTTTAGGTCTTGTTTATTGTCTGTCTTGTTGTTTTTATCTTGAACTAAAATTCCGTTAAGGCAAGTTCGAACCGTAGTTTCTGATAACTTGACTGGTTTTTGAACTAAAATAATTCTATTTTTCTTTTCGGATAATATTGAAATGGCCTCAGATTCGAAACTTGGAGCAATTATAACCTCGCAAAAAAGTTTATTAATTTCGTTAGCGGTTGCTACATCAATATTAGAATTTGAAATTAAAACGCCACCAAAAGCTGATGTCGGATCACAAGCCAAAGCAACATTATAGGCTTCAAGAATTGAATTTCGTGTTGCCAATCCGCAAGCGTTATTGTGTTTTAAAATTGCAAAAGTTGAGTCTTTGCATTGCAACGACTGTTCAGAATTTTTTGGAAATTCAGCAATTAAATTAACAGCTGCATCTACATCAAGCAAGTTGTTGTATGACAGTTCTTTACCGTTTAATTTATTGAACATTGCATCAAAATCGCCAAAGAAAAATCCTTTTTGGTGCGGATTTTCGCCATATCGCAAAACTTGACCGTTTTGCTCGCTTATTTTCAAAACTGTTTCTTCATCGTTTTTATTGAAATAATTAAAAATAGCTGAGTCATAATGAGATGAAGTGTTAAAAGCCTTCATTGCCAATAATTTTCGGTTTTCTAAAGTTGTGTTTCCATTATTTGCAGAAATTAAATCTAATAATAATGAATATTCATTGACTGATGCAACAATGACTGTATCTTGAAAATTTTTCGCTGCTG
>JAYVBR010000149.1:0-8831 GCA_043750395.1 Bacteroidota bacterium
GTTTGTCAAAAACGATTTAAGTCTTGAGAAACGTTATTTTAATGGAAAAATTGGTGTAATAAAATCTATTGCTAAACAAGAAATTATTGTTTATTTTCCCGAAACAAATTCGACAATCGAAGTCGAAAAATTCGAATGGGAAAATATAAAATATCTCGTAAACGACGTTACCAAAGAAATCGAAGAAGAAGTTTTAGGTACTTTCGTTCAATATCCAATAAAACTAGCTTGGGCAATCACGGTTCACAAAAGTCAAGGATTAACATTTGACAAGGCAGCACTAGATGTTTCTCAGGTTTTTATGCCAGGACAAGCCTATGTGGCGCTGTCTAGATTAAGAACTTTGCAAGGTCTGGTACTTTTATCGCCGTTGCGAATGAACGGAATTTCGAACGATCAAGATGTAATGGATTATGCCGAAAACAAAGCATCGGAAGAAACATTGGCGCATTCGCTTGAGCGAGAAACTAAGAATTTTATTCATAATTACCTGAAAGACAGTTTCGATTGGCAAGATTTGGCACAACAATGGCGTAATCATTATTTTGGATACAAAGCAGAATCTGAATTATCGAAGAAAACCAAGCACATCGATTGGGCCCAGAAACAGCTTGATGTTATTGATGAATTGTTGGAACCATCACGGAAATTTGTATCGCAAATCAATAAATTGTTTTCGCAAGAAGACATTGATTTGAATTTTATTTTTGAAAGAATTCAAGCCGCTTTCAATTATTTTCTGCAACCAATGGACAATTTGGTTTACGAAATTTTGTGGAAAATAGAAGAAGTGCAACGCACCAAAAACGTAAAACAATTTTATGATGAATTGCTAGAACTCGAAGATTTGCAAACCAAAGCAGTAATGCGACTAATGAAAGCTAAATTATTGATTGAAACCGTTGTTGCTGGCGAGACAATATCGAAAGAAAAATTATCTAGCGAAGCAATAAAGTTTTATAAATCCCGAAAACTCGAAACCATTCGTGAAGAATTCAATAAAGTCAATATTACTTTAATTGAAAATAAAGACGATATTGAACGTTATTCTAAAAAGAAAAAAGAACCAAAAGAACCTAAAAAATCTACTATTCAAGAAACTTTTGAATTGTGGAATTTGAAAAATGATATAGATGAAATTGCTCAAATTCGAAAATTGTCGCCAACAACCATTGAAAGTCATTTTGTCAAATTAATTGAAAACCAAACTATTACAATCCAAGAAATTGTTACTGAACAAAAACTAAAAGATTTAGAAGCTGTTTTTAATGATTATGAAGAAGACTCTTTAAACGGATTAATGGAAATGTACCCAAACCAATTCACTTGGAATGAATTAAAAATGTATCGTGCGTCAATCATACATCTTTAATATGTCAAATTCAAAAAAAGTAGTGATTGGTTTATGGATATTTGCTTGTGCTATTTGGATATTTTATTTGGTTGATGAAACAATTAACGAACAAAATGAAGAAATAGAATTTGTTAAAAATGAGACAAACAATTCTAGAAAATTTATTGAAGAATTCAAAATTAAATTTAACAAATTACCAAACACAAGAGAATTTTACACTTGGCAAAGAGAGTTTTATAACGATTATTCAAGTGACTTAAATCAAAAAAATGAATCTTTAATTTCTGGCGAATGCAGAATAGAATATGTAAGATATTCTGATCCAATTCCGATAAATCTTCGAAACAAATTTAAAACTGTAGATTTTAATAAGGAGTACACTATAGAAATTCAAAGAGATAAACACTTATGTTTTGAATCTTATCATTCTTGGAATAATTCTTATGAGACTAATATTTTTTTATTTGATTTAATATTTGGAATAATAATAATTTTGTTAATTTCAATTATACCGTACTTATATTTTAGAAAAAAATCAAATATCTAATATTCTTCTTATTGCAACCAAAAAACCACCATAACTGCTGGAATAAAATAAATTGCAATATTTCTTGCACCATCATAATCTCGAATTAATCGTTGACCAAAAAGCATAAAAATCAGGCAAGTACAAGAAAAAACGCCGCCGTAAAACCCAAACAATCTTTCACCATTAATAATTAGTTGAATAATTCCAACGCAACTGAAAATTCCAGCTAAAAGTTCTAGAATTACCAAAACTCCAGTTACTAGAACCATATATTTATTCAAAAACGTTTTTTCGAAAAGACCAGTTAGCCATTCAAGATTATCTTTCCAATAAAAAATCTTTTCATAAGCCGATTGAATAAAAGTCACAGCAAGAAAAATTAACACCAAAATAGAGGCAACATTGTTCATAACTTATTTTTTATGAATTAATCTTGTTAGTTTTATGGATAAATCTGTAAGTACAATCTTCGCATTTCCGTTTCTTTCGATATGATACATCGCATCAGAAAGTTCACGAAAAATATCATTAATATTATTTCCGTTAACAAAAGGCGCAAAATTTTCAAGTTTAAATTTCTCGACTTTCGGTTCGATATAAACTAAAATAGGTGCTTCGTAATTTAATAACAATGCTTGTCGGAACATTTCTATACAAAATTGCAAGAATTTTTTCTGTGTTTCGCGTCCTAACACTGCAATTTGTTCGCTCCAAGCAATTAAGTCTTGAATCGCCGAAGCATTGCCCTTAGCTCGAAAAGCAGCACGTACCCAAACCACAAACCATTCCTCGAAAGGTGAATCTTCGGAATCATTATTATATATATGTAAAGCTTTATTGAAATCGCCTTGCGCTTGATTTGCAATTTTTATTGCTTGTTTTGGGTCGGCGTCGAATCTAGAAATCAATGCGTTACTAATCGTAAGTTCGCTTAAAGCTGCAAAATGTAAAACCTGACAACGCGAACGAATGGTTTGAATAATATCTTCTTCGTTTTCGGAAATCAAAATAAAAAGTGTTTTTTCTGGCGGTTCTTCTAGCAATTTCAACAATTTGTTAGAGGCTGCAATATTCATTTTATCGGCCATCCAAACAATCATTATTTTGTAACCGCCTTCGTAGGACTTTAGTGATAAAGATTTTAAGATTTCTTGTGCATCGTCAACACGAATTTCTCCTTGTTTATTAGCAACTCCAAGAACATTATACCAATCAAATAAACTTCCGTAAGTATTTTCCGATAAGAATTTACGCCAATCGTTAATAAAATCTAAACTTTTTGGCTTAGTTTTAACATCTTCGGTGCTAACAGTTGGGTAAATAAAGTGCAAATCAGGATGAGAAAAGTTATTAAATTTGATATTACACGAATCCAAACCACCAGAATTTTCGTAATTTTGATTGCTGCACAAAATATATTGCGAATAAGCCAAAGCCATTGCTAAAGTTCCTGATCCAGATTGACCAACAAACAGTTGGGCGTGAGCAATTCTACCTGATGAGGCGCTTTTTGTCAAATGATTTTTGAGATAATCTTGTCCTAAAATGTCTGAAAATTGCATAAACAAATATAATAGTTTAGGTTTATAAAAAAAAATTATTTTTTTAGCTGTTAAAATTCAGAAAACAGGCACTCGTTTGCTTTTAATCGATTAATTTTGTCTTTAGTAGATTTTTTAATATTTTTGAGAAGATCAAGTATGCACGCATAGAACTTTGAACTTATATTTGTACATAAATTAAAAGCAAAAAACTTTGGCACGGTTTTAGTAATGATGAAAACCGATTGTAGCTTGTTGTTACAATTTAATTTTATAATAAACAAGTAAAAAAAAAAAAACTATAAAAAAGTTATTAAATGCTTGTATGTTAAAAAAATTATATTATATTTGTATATTATTTTTAAATTATCCTACTTATGAACAAGAAAATTATTTTATTAGGTATTTTATTTTTAGCTTTAGGTTTTAATTCTTATGCTCAGCCTAAGAAACCTAAGAGTATCGTTATGACAACAGCTTCTGTTAAAACTTACAACGAAAAATCTGCATTAGAGGCAATGAATAAAGGAGAATTAATTAGCCTTTATGTTGAAAGGATTAAATTATTGATTCAAACTCTACCTTATATTGCGCTTGCAAACAAGCCAGGTGTAACAATGGATGATGTAGGTATTCCAAGTAATCCTGAGAACACTAAATTATTAGATGTTGAGCAAGAAAGCACTTTGGCATTTCTAAATAACAATTCTGATTTTCAAAGAAAAATTTTGCCATACGCAGATAAAAGCACCCTGATTACTTGTATTTTGTTTTATGAAAATGCATTAAAGGAATTACATTCAATGAACGACAATAATTAGACAATAATTAATAAATAAAAGTTCTTAATAAACACCTACAACAACATAAATTTTATACCAATGAAAAATATAACTCAATTTAAATGGATTCTACTTTTAACTGTTGGAGCTACATTCGCTCAACAAGAAAAAGGCATTATGGGTAATTCTAACTGGTTAAACAATTGGACAGAATTCAAACCAGGAAAAGTTGAATATAATGATTCAAATCAAATTTTATTTGGAAATATTACAACTAACACTGTTTTATACAAAAAAAACACCTATTTGTTACAAGGAACTGTTTATATAACCAACAATGCTACTTTAACAATTGAAGCAGGAACCGTGATCAAAGGAGATTCTGAATCTAATGGAACATTGGTAATTACCAAAGGTGCGTCTATAATTGCAGATGGTAAAGAAACAGATCCAGTTGTATTTACTTCTAATAAAGCTGTTAAAAAAGCTGGTGATTGGGGAGGAATTGTAATGTTAGGTGATGCACCAATAAATAAATTTGGCGGAACAGCTTCTTTACCTTTAGATTTAGATCCAAGCAAAACATTATATGGCGGTTCAAACGTTTCTAATAACGGTGGCGTATTAAGATTTGTTAGAATAGAATTCGCTGGAAGAAAAGTGAAAGGTTTTAAAGAATTTAATTCTTTAACTCTTGCTGGAGTAGGCAACAAAACAATAATTGACAATGTAATGTGCAGTTTTTCTGGAGACGATTCATTCGAAGTTTGCGGTGGTGAAGTAAACATTACAAAAGCAATTTCATACAAAGCTCTTGATGATGATTTTGATTTTACTCAAGGTGCACAAGTAAACTTAGATAATTCACTTGCCGTAAGAAGTTCTTATGTATCTGCTGCGGGTTCTAGATGTATCGAAATTGATTCTTATGAAAGAAAAGAAGATGCAGATTTTACTAAAAAATTAACCTCTGTTGTTGCTTCAAATATAACAATGTTGAATGATAGCAACAATTTAGACGTGGATATTGCGGCTGGATTAATTAAAGAAGCTGTAAGAATTGCTGAGAATAGTTTGTTAACAATTAGAAAAAGTGTAATTTCTGGCTTCAATCCTGCAATAACTTTAGATAACAAAATTGAAATAAAGGAATCAAACTTTAAAAGAATTAAACTAGAGGATATTTACTTTAATAACTGTAAAGGTAATATTTATACCGAAAACAATACAAACAATGAAGATTTAGAAGATTATTACGGCAATACAGTTTATGGTAATACATATAATCAAGGTTTGAATAAAGAAACTTTTATTGACATTGCAAATCCTAAGCAACCAGATTATAGAATTAAATTATCTAAAATTACGGCATCAAACTCAAAATAAATTTTTGTAAAAAAGAATCCATTAAGAAATTAATGGATTTGCTTTACTGCATTTACTTAATAAATCGGAATTATCTTTTCGATTTATTTTTGTTTTAAACCAAAATTAAATGTAAATTTATGAATATTCAAAACACCTTGCTTTCTAAAAGTTCTTCTTTTTTTAAATTGGCTTTAATTTTTTTTGCCAGCAATAGTTTATTTTCTCAAAGTATAACTGCACCAGTTTTTACTGGTGGATCTTCAATATTTTGTGCAGAACCTTCATCGAATACTTTTAATTTTGAATTTACAACTCAAGGTTACACATTACCAAATACCTTTAGACTAGAAATGTCAGATTTATCGGGAGGTTTCGCAAGTCCAACAATTCAAGATTCAGGTGTTTTTTCTAGTTCAATTAATATTCTTAAATTAACAGTTCCTCCAAATTTTATTGGTGGTGACAATTATAGATTTAGAATAGTTAATACAAATTCAGGATTAATAAGTGCAATATCATTACAAACTGCAATTTATTATGTAAAAACAATTTCTGGAACCATACAAATTAACAATGGTGGAAATTTTGCAACTATTTGTTCAAGTGCTGGTAAATTGCTTTCTATTAACGATCCAGAATTCCCACCAAGTTTATTGCCAAGTTTAAAATTCAAATGGTTTAAAGATTCAGTACTAATTCCTGGACAAGTTGGTCCAAGTCTACTGGTAACAACAACTGGGGTATATTATGCTAGTTTAGATTATGGAGCTTGCACAGGACTTAATGTAGCTAAAACACTAAATATTACAGTAAATTTTTATACTGGTGGAGGAACATTTTTAATAACCTCGAGCAACGGAAGTATTGTAGCACCAGGAGTTCCAACCACACTAAGTACTGCAAATAGTCCTGGTGTTACTTACCAATGGTTTAATGAAAACGGATTAATTAGTGGCGAAACCGATTTTAAATATATAACAGACATACCAGGAACTTATTATTTAGAAATTAGCGATGGAACTTGTCCAACCAAAACGAATTCTTTAAAATTATTTAGTAAGGATGATAAAACAGGTCCAAATCCTTTTGGATTAGTTATTCCAAATATGGTAAGCCCAAATAATGACGGTTTTAATGATTTGTGGAATATTCCCGAAGAATTAGATAAATCTAATCCTGCAGTTCTGATTCTTGATTCTAAAGGAAAAGTTGCTTTTGAAACCGATAATTATTTGAATAATTGGCCTGACTCTTCCATAGATTTCGATACAATAAATCCAGTTTATTATTATGTAATTACCTCAAAATCAGGAGACGTAAAAAAAGGTTCTATAACAATTGTAAAATAATATGAAGAAGTTTTATTTAGTAATTTTTATTTTATTTTTATCAATTCAATTCAGTTTCGCTCAATCTATTAACGGGGTTGTTTCGTTTGATGTACCCGCTAAAAGTACCTTAAAATTCAATAAATATTTAATCAATCCAACCTTTAGTTTTGTTCGTGAAGACATTCCAACATTAAGTTTATTCAACAAAAGACAATGGTCAGGTTTTGAAAATGCCCCAACCACTTATTTTTTAAATTATTCGGGAAAATTTCAAGAAAACAATGCCTTTTCTGCGGGAGCATTTCAACAAAATTATGGATTACTTACAACAACTGGAGGCTTAATAAATTATGCTAGAAATGTATTGTTCGATGAAGAAAGTAATTTGACATTTGGTTTAAACATTGCTTTTTATAAAGCTGGAATCAATACATCAAAGATTATTACCAATACAGTCGATCCGCTTTTAAATAATTTCGGTAATAATACAATTTTAGTAATAAATCCAGGTATTAATTATGGAATTGGATTTTTAGACTTTGGATTGTCAGCTAATAACCTTGTTTTATACAACCTAACAAATTCTCAAAATGTTGCCCTTGACCCTGAAAAAAGTTTTCAAGGTCATATTATGTACACAGGTTTTATAGAAAGCAATGGTTATTTTGATGAAAGTAAATTCACAACTTTATTAAGAGCAGAAACTAAAAAAACTACCGAAATAACCGCTAGTTTTTTGTTCGAAAAACCTAATTTAGGATGGGTGCAAGGCGGATACAATAACGTTTATGGTGTTTCAGCGGGACTTGGATTTAACATCAATCAAAATATTTCATTGGGATATAATTTTGAAAAAGGATTGGGTAATATATCCAGTCTAGGTAATTCACATGAATTTGTTTTAGCATATGTTTTTAACGAATGGGAAGAAAGATCTGACGGTACTGAACCAACATATACAAAACCAGTTGCATCTGTTCCTAAAGTAGATCCTGCAATTGCCGCTGCCGAAAAAGCTAGAATTGAAGAAGAAAGATTAGAAAAAGAAAAAGCAATTGCACAAGCAAAATTTGATGCTTACGCAGCCGCTAAAGCTAAAGTGATTGAAGACGCAAAAACAAAAGAATTGTCAGATGTCGCAAAAGCTAAAGCATTTCAAGAAGCAAAAGCAAAAGCAATTGCCGACGCAAAAATAAAAGCCGAACTTGACGCATTATCTAGCGCTGAAAGAACCAAAGCAATTGCCCAAGCTAAAATAAAAGCTGATGCTGATGCTAAAGCAAAATTAGAATCCGATAAAGCTCAAGCAATTATTAATGCAAAAGCAAGAGCTTTAGCAAATGCAAATAATGCTAAAGATGCTGCAGCCGCTAAACTAAAAGCCGCTGCCGATGCAAAAGCAGCTTTTGAGGCACAGAGAATAGCAAATCTCAAATCTATTACTGATGCAAAAGCAAAAACCGCTTCAGAAGCCAATGAATTAGCTAAAGCAAATGCAGAAAAAGTTAAAGCAGAAAATTTAAGAAAAGCTCAAGAAAAAGCGGAAGCAGATGCTAGAGCAAAACTTGCAACCGAAAAACAAAAAGCCGAAGCAGCCAGATTAAGCAAACAAAAAGCCGAAGATGATGCTAAAGCAAATGCCGAAAATATCGCTAATGCAAAATCAGCAGCCGATAATGCTAAAGCCGAAGCTTTAAAAAGAGCTCAAGAAAAAGCCGAAGCTGAAAACTTAATAAAAGAGAATGCCAAAGCCAAAGCCGATGCAGCATTATTAGCCAAGCAAGAATCAGACCAATTAAAAGCCGAAGCCAACAGAATCGCATCTGATAAAGCTGCTGCCGATTTAAAAGCTAAAACCGAAGCTGATAAAATATTAAAAGACAAACTAGCATTAGAAAACAAAGCCAAAGCCGATGCAGCATTATT
>JAYVBR010000150.1:0-3810 GCA_043750395.1 Bacteroidota bacterium
ACAACTGTTCCGATTGAAGGCAAAATTCCTTTAAAAATTTCATCAATATTTTGATAACGTAAGAATTGGTCACTGACTCTATTAATTTCTGAAAGTACTTCGCTTTTATAAACTAATTTTCTTTCACTTTCTTGAATCAAAAGTTCGTTGATATTTTTTTCGATTGATATCGAAATGTTATTGGCCAATGTTTTTAATATATTGATTTCATCTTCGGTCCAAATTCTTTCGGTTGTGCAATCGTCAAAACCAATAAAACTATGAAATTGATTTTTTATAAAAACGGGCAAAATAAGAATTGATAAAATATTTTGATTTTGAAGATGCGTTTTGAAATCACTAAGGTCTAGTTTACTTACTAATACACTATATTCTTTATTTTCGTATAATAAATCAAGAAAATCTCTAAATGTTTCGTGAGAAATATTTTGCAAATCAGGACTATCAATTTCAGGTTTTATTTTTTGATTTACCCATTCGTTTTTAATACTTATTGTTTTTTTGACATCGTTGTTTGTGAAATAATAAGCCCTATCGGCATTGGCAACGTTTCCAATTATTTCTAAAGTTTCGTTAAAAGTAGAATTGATATTAAATTCTGATAAAAAATTATTTGTGATTTGACTAATCGCAGCAAGCATTTTACTTTTATATAAAAGATTTTTTTCTGCTTCGATTCGGTTTTGAGTTTCTAAAGTCAATGCAATAATATCAGAAACTGATCTTGTAAAGTTTGTGTCTAAATCGTCCCAAATGTTGTAATTATCGATACATTCTAAACTATAAATTCCAAAAATTTTTCGGTCATAAAATACTGGAGTATCAAGCCAAGATTTTATATTTTTTAGGTTTGTATAACTATTTGGTGTAAAATCAATAGCATCAGTAGAGTTATTTATAACAAATTGTTTTCTGTTGCTAATACTTTCAAAATAATTAGGATAATCTTTTTCGAACAAAATTTCACCGGTTTCAAATTTTTTGGTATTTTTCGAAAAAATAACTTGACAAACAATTTTATCATCATAAAATTTCCAATAACCTGCTTTTGATACATCTGCTGCGACACAAGAATTGTGTAACATAGATTTCAAAATCTCTGCAAAATTTTTGTTTTTAGAGTAACTAATTGCAGTGATTTCTTTCAACGATTCACTATATTTGATTATTTTTTCTTCTCGTTTTTGTTTTTCTATTTCGATATTTTTTTGATAAGTAATGTCTCTCGAAAATGCGAAATATCCAATAATTTTACCTAAGTCATTGCGTTTAACGTTTACTTTTTGAGAAAGCCAAATTTCGCTTCTGTTTTTAGTAATAACTGCAAACTCGCTTGTTAAAGATTGCACTTTTTCATTATGTAAATTGGAATATAATTCAAAAATTTTGGTTTTAAATTCTTCTTTAATATAGTCATTAAAAAGTTTGCCAATTATTTCATCTTCAGAATATCCGAGTGTTTTTAAAGTAAAGTTGTTTACAAAAGTTACATAACCCAAATTATCAGTTTCAAAAATTAAATCATTAGCATTTTCAATTAAATTTTTATATTGATTTTGCAAAGCAATTTGTTCGGTTACATCTTGACCAATTCCAAAAATTACATATTCAGAATATTGAGAATCTTTCCATTGAATGTATTTGTAACTGCCATCTTTACAGCGCAATTTTCTGATATATAAATCGGTCGAAATTTCATAATCTTTAGTTGTAAACTCCTTATCTTGAGTGAATTCCCAAAACTTCATTCCCAAAACATCTTTAGCTTCGTAACCTAAAATATTTTTTATTGAATTGCTGCAATAAATAACTTCGCCCCCGAGATTTACCGCCAAAGTTAACGATGAACCGTTGTTAACAATATTGTCTGTAAATAATAATTTATCGTTATTTTTATTTAAAATAGTATTTCTTACATAATCTAAAGCAAATGTAAGAGCACAAAATACATTTGTAAATACTGCAACGTTTTTTGGAATAATTCTAAAAATACCTAATAGAGTTATTAAAACCAAAAGTGTAATAATATAAAAATACAAAATTTTAATATTCTCGAATATACTATATGATAAATGAAAAATAAATATTATTTCTAAAACAGAAAATGGTTCGTTAGGATAATAAATTAAATTTTTGAAACCTAAAATGTTAAAAGTAAAGAAAATTACAATACATATTGAATTTAAATTTCTAACTAAAAAATTATTATTTCTTGAAAAAAAATAAAGAAAAATAAATAAAAAAGAAGCAGTTAAATTTTCATAACTTGTGTTGTAAACACCAACTCTTGTAATGTTAATAATAAACTGTGTAATCAAAATTATTATTCCTGAAATAATAAAAAATAAAAGATATTGATTTTTTCTAGTTTCTAAATCAGTATTGTTTTTTAAAAAATCTTTGTTTATGATTAAATGTTTTTTATTTATTATTCTATAAAAAAAATACATATATAAAATGACAATCAAGCCATAAACCCAATTGTAATTTGTAAAAAAGTATGTAAAAAAATCAAATAATGATTGCATTTATTGTTTAATGTTAATCTATTTTCAAAAATATGTAATTTCCGAAAATTTTTGCAAATATAATTAAAATAAAAACGATAGTATCGATTAAGTGTTAAAAATGACGACAAATAGCGGTTTTTAAATTTGTTATTTATTCTTTAAAATTTCCTATTTCTTCAATTTAAGAGGTTGAAGTTACTCCAAATATTTGTTTATAAATAACATAATACACAGAAAAAATAAATGGTAATGTAAAAAATATTCCAATACATAAACCTATCAATCCTAAACAACTTATTATTAATGAGACAATTAATAACCCAATTAATACAGGTATTTGTTTTCCTACAACCATTACACTTGCTTTTATAGATTCTATTGCATTTAGTTTTCCAAAAATTATCAATGGATTTACCAAAATTGTAAGAAATGCTATTAAATAGGTAAAAAGTCCACTAAAAAATGATCCTCCGGACAATTCAGATAGTGTAGTTAAACCTGAACCGATTAATGCTATTAAAGCAGCAGCAATAATAATTTCTTTAAAATAAATACCTTTATAATATTCGAAAGAAGTTCCAACTGAAAATTCCAGATTTTGATCTGCTAAAAATGCAATTTTTAATATTCCTGCATAAAATGGTGCAACAATTGCCCCAATAATTACCATTAATAATAAATAAATAAGTGATTCGAATAAAGAAAAATTAGCAACATTAAAGTTAGTCATTACAGATGATAGAGATGAAAAACCATAAAATCCACCCATTAAAGTTATGAAAATAAAACCTAATACAATTGTAAATATTATAAATGCTATTCCAGCAGTCATGGCAATCTTTTTGAAATTTTCGATAGATGCGTTAATCACATTACTAAAATCTAAATCATAACCTTTGGTTTTTATTTCCTGTATTTTTTGTTGAATATTGTTCATTTTATAAATTTTAAATTAATTTTAAAACTTTTTTAATCCATTTTAATTTGTTGCCATAAGGTGCATACCGCATTGGCAAATCTAACCAATTTCCTCGTTTTACAATCGATTTTTTATGAGAAAAAATATCAAAACTCAATTTGCCGTGATAAGCGCCAATTCCTGAATTGCCGACGCCTCCAAAAGGCAATCGATCGTTAACCAAATGAATAATAACATCGTTCACACAACCACCGCCAAATGAATATTTAGAAATCATTTCATCAATAAAAGATTTTTTATTAGAAAAAATATAAAACGATAATGGTTTGTCATAACTAGAAATAATTTTGTCAATTTCAGATTTAGAATTATATGACAATA
>JAYVBR010000151.1:0-3799 GCA_043750395.1 Bacteroidota bacterium
CATTGGATATATTTTTTTAAAGCTATCAACATTTCTAATGTTTCGATTACTTTGGCAATGTTTTCGTTAGGAGCATTTATTGCATCAATATTAGAACCTATTTTTTACAATCGAAAAATTTTGTGGTACGAAGTTTTATTTGGATTGATTATCATTGCTGGACTTTTTTTTATAATGCAAGTCGAAATTAATTATATAGATGGTATGCTTTGCGCACTTTTTTCGATTGTTATTGGTGTAATTTTTACTTTATTAAATGGCAAATTGATTAAAAAACACGATTCGACCGTAATTTCTTTTTATGAATTTTTTTCTGGTTTTATATTCGTAACAATATACTTATTAATTCAAGAAAAATTTAATAAATCCTTTTTTGAAATATCATCTAAAGATTTAGTTTTAATATTGGTTTTATCATCTATTTGTACTGCTTATGCTTTTACAGCTTCTATAAATGTTATGAAAAAATTATCTCCATATACAGTAATGTTAACAACCAATCTAGAACCTGTTTACGGCATTTTCTTAGCCTATTTCATTATTGGTGGTAATGAAAAAATGAGTATTTCCTTCTATATTGGATCAATTATTATTCTGATAACTGTTATCTTAAATGGAATTGTGAAAAATATCAAAAAATAGTTTTTGAAGCTGTTTCGCGTTTTCATTCCAAATTTTTAGTGTTATTTTGGTTTTTTCTAAGCCTAAAAACGAACTTCCTTTGGTCGTTGTTTTTATTGCTAGAAAAAATACAAATTAAAACTAAAAGATTTTCCCTTCAACCACGGCTAAAAAATAACTATCAGTCAAACAAAGCAACTCAAAAATTTAAATCATTTAGTTTTATATTTTAAATTTAAAACTATCTTTGCTATAAAAAAAAATAAAATCCCTTAAAAATGGAATATTTAGATTTCGAACTTCCAATTAAAGAGCTAGTCGAACAATTAGACAAATGCCAAACTATTGGAGAAGAATCAAACGTAGATGTAACAGATACTTGCAAGCAAATTAATAAAAAATTAGAAGCTGCAAAAAAAGATATTTATAAAAATTTAACAGCTTGGCAACGAGTTCAATTATCACGTCATCCAAGTCGACCATACACAATGGATCACGTTCGTGCATTGTGTGGCGATACTTTTTTAGAACTTTTTGGCGACAGAAATTTCAAAGATGACAAAGCAATGATTGGTGGTTTAGGCAAAATTGGTGGACAATCGTTTATGATTATTGGTCAACAAAAAGGTTTTAATACCAAAACACGCCAATACAGAAATTTCGGAATGGCAAATCCCGAAGGCTATCGAAAAGCTTTGAGATTAATGAAAATGGCAGAAAAATTTGGAATTCCAGTCTTAACTTTAATCGATACTCCAGGAGCGTATCCAGGATTAGAAGCCGAAGAACGTGGACAAGGCGAAGCAATTGCCAGAAATATTCTAGAAATGATTCGTCTAAAAACCCCAATTATTGCTGTTATTGTTGGCGAAGGAGCTTCAGGTGGCGCATTAGGAATTGGCGTTGGAGACAAAGTTTATATGATGGAAAATACTTGGTATTCAGTGATTTCTCCAGAATCTTGCTCATCAATATTATGGAAAAGTTGGGAATACAAAGAAATTGCAGCCGAAGCCCTGAAATTAACATCGGCAGATATGAAAAAACAAAAACTTGTCGACGATATTATTCCTGAACCTCTTGGCGGTGCTCATTATGATAGAGAAACTGCTTTTAAAACTGTTGAACAATATATTTTGAAAGGTTATAGCGAACTAAAAGATTTATCAACAACCGATTTGATTGCCCAAAGAATGGACAAATACAGCAAAATGGGCGAATATAAAGAATAAACTTACTTTTATAATTTTTATAAATCCGTCTTTTATGTTAATCGACGGATTTTTTTTGGTTATCAACAAAATAAATAATTTATTAACATGAACCTTGTAACAACAAAAACTTTAAATTTTTAAATTTATAGTTAATTTAGCAATATGGAAAGTTTAAAGAATATCAGCCCACAAAAAATAGACAAAACAACAATAATTAATCTTGAAAAAGGTAAATTACAACCACAAGCTCTTGAACTTGAAGAGGCGGTTTTGGGCGCAATGATGATTGACAAGATTGGTGTCAACGAAGTAATCGATATTTTACAACCCGAAGCTTTTTATAAAGATGCACATAAACACATTTTCGAAGCGATTTTTCAATTATTCGTAGATTCGCAACCCATAGATTTATTAACAGTTTCGGCACAATTAAAGAAAAATGCAAAATTAGAATTAGCGGGTGGTGATTTTTATTTGATTCAATTGACTCAAAAAATATCATCGTCGGCTCACATAGAATTTCATTCAAGAATTATACTTCAAAAGTTTATTCAACGCAGTTTGATTAGAATATCGTCAGAGATTATAGAAGAATCGTATGATGAAACAACCGATGTTTTTGATTTACTTGACAAAGCCGAATCAAAATTATACGAAGTTACACAAGGAAACATAAAGCGAAGTTCAGAAACTGCACAAAGTTTGGTGCTTCAAGCCAAAAAACGAATAGAAGAAATTGCTAACAAAGAGGGTTTATCTGGAATTGCAACTGGTTTTCATTTATTAGATAAAATTACATCTGGTTGGCAACCTTCTGATTTGATAATCATTGCAGCAAGACCAGGAATGGGAAAAACTGCGTTTGTACTATCAATGGCAAGAAATATTGCTATAGATTTTGGTCATCCGGTTGCAATATTTTCTCTAGAAATGGCTTCTGTTCAATTAATTACACGTTTAATTTCGTCAGAAACTGGGCTTTCGTCTGAAAAACTTCGAACAGGTAAACTCGAAAAACACGAATGGGAACAACTTTCTATAAAAGTAAAAAATCTTGAAAAAGCACCGCTTTTTATTGACGATTCTCCGTCATTATCAATTTTCGATTTAAGAGCTAAATCCCGAAGATTAGCTTCGCAACACGGCATTAAATTAATAATTGTAGATTATTTGCAGTTAATGACTGCTGGTGGAAGCAACGGAAAAGGTGGCGGAAACCGTGAACAAGAAATTTCGACAATTTCAAGAAACTTAAAAGCTTTAGCAAAAGAACTTGAAGTGCCCGTTATTGCGCTGTCGCAACTTTCTAGAGCTGTCGAAACCCGAAGTACAACCAGCAAAAGACCGCTTTTATCTGATTTACGTGAATCTGGAGCAATCGAGCAAGATGCTGATATTGTATCGTTTATTTATCGTCCGGAATATTATAAACTCGACGAATGGGACGATGAAGAAGCAAGTCCAACTGCCGGTCAAGCCGAATTTATTATCGCCAAACACCGAAATGGTTCTCTTGAAAATATTAGATTAAAGTTTATAGGAAACCTTGGAAAATTCGATAATCTTGAAAATTATTCTAGTGGAGACGATTATTTGCCTTCAACAATGAATACAGCTCAAGATGACAATCCGTTTCAAACCAAAAATTTACCAACTGCCAATGAAGCTTTTGGAAGTAATATGAATAATAATGAAGATGATGATAGCGATGTTCCTTTTTAAAAAATAGAATGTAATCCGTTTGTATCAATTAAAAAAATGTTGAAAATAAAAATCCCCAGAATCTAAAATTAGACTTGGGGATTTTTGATATAAAATAAAATTTAAAATGTTGCTGGTAACAAAACTTTATCTATAACGTGAATTACTCCATTATTTCCTTGAATATCAGTTGCAGTGATTTTACTTGCAGATCTAACTGGTAAAGCTGTACCCGTAATGTTAGGAGTTGGAGTTAAACCAAT
>JAYVBR010000152.1:0-3795 GCA_043750395.1 Bacteroidota bacterium
CCCAAATCGAAAACGAAAAAATTATTCTATTCCAATCGACTTTAGGTCTTGAAGTTGTTACTGATAAAATGGTTTGTTTATGAATAAATTTGATAACAAAAAACAAAGCAAATAAACCAAAAGCAAAAGACAAAGTCAACATAAATAAAGTTAAATTAGAATCAAGAACCTTCATCATTGTGCTATCATCAGTCGGAAATTGTTTTTTATCTTGGATTACAGTTTTAAAATAAACTGCCAACATCCAAGGCATTTGACCTATTATCGAAACCATTATTACTATAAATGAACCCAAAATGTACTTTCCAAAATGATTTTCTTTGTCAAAACCTTGCTCAATAAACATATTTTTATTTTTTTAAATTTAGATTGATTAGTTGATAAAAAGCTATTTTTGTTACAATAAATCAAAAACAAATACAATGATACAAATTTATCATAATTCACGATGCGGAAAATCAAGAAATTGTTTGGCTTTTCTTGAAAAATCTAATTTAGAATTCAAAACTGTTAATTATTTAATTGATAAACCAACTTTTGATGAATTATCTGAAATTCTTAAAAAAATAAACATCAATGCAATAGATTTAGTTCGCCAAAAAGAAAAAATTTGGATTGATAAATTAAAAGACAAAACATTATCTGAAAATGAAATTATTCAAGCAATGATTGACTATCCAATTTTAATCGAAAGACCAATCGTTGTTCAAGGAAATAAAGCAATAATTGCAAGAGAATTAGATAAATTAGAATTGTTTTTAGATAAATAAATATTTGATTTAACATCAAATTGGGATTAAAATTTTAATTCCAAATTAAATTTGCAAAAAAACTTAATAATGCAATTATCTAAATATATTCTTACTTTTCTGTTGTTAATAAATATTAATTTTAGTTTCTCTCAATCTGATTTAAAAAAAATTAAAATAACTGGAAAAGTTATCGAAAAAACTAGCAATCAACCTTTAGAATATGCTACGATTTCATTAATAAACACAGAGAATTTTAAAACTGTTTCTGGCGGAATTACCAATAACCTTGGAGAGTTTTCTATTGAGACAAATGCTGGAATTTATGACATAAAAATCGAATTTATTTCGTTCAATCCACTAATAATTAAGCAAAAAAGTTTACAGGAAAACACTAATTTAGGCTTGATTACTATGGCAGAAAATCCGTCGCAATTAGTCGAAGTTGTGGTACGTGCCGAAACATCAACAGTTGAAATTAAACTTGATAAAAAAGTTTATAATGTCGGAAAAGATATGATTGTAAAAGGCGGAACAGCATCTGATGTTTTGAATAATGTGCCGTCAGTTACAGTCGATGGCGACGGAAATGTAAGCCTTCGTGGTAACGAAAATGTGAAAATTTTTATTGATGGTCGACCTTCAAATGCTGTCAATATTGCTACTGCAATGCAAGCAATTCCGGCTGATGCAATTGATAAAGTCGAAGTGATTTCTAACCCATCAGCGCGATATGATGCTGAAGGTGGTGCAGGAATCTTGAACATTGTACTTAAAAAAGGTAAAACGAATGGTTTAAATGGTTCGATTGTGGCAACTGTTGGATTTCCTCAGAATTTTAATTTACAATCTAGCGTAAATTTTAAAAGCGAATTGTTCAATTTTTTCTCGAATGTTGGTTTAACAAATAGTATTTCACCTGGAAATTTTTTGACAAATACCAATTATTTTGATGCCAATCGAAACATCGAAAGAACAATTAACGAAACAAGAAATAACGACCGAGAAAGAAAAGGTCACAATTATAATTTTGGTATAGACTTGAATCTTGACAAATCGACAACTTTTACAAACACATTGAATTTCAGAAAATCAGATGGCAACAATCCAGAAATTGTAAAATTAAAAAACAATTTATTAAGTGGCAATTTTGAAAGAAATAGAAATAATGAGCAATTTACTAATAATCAAAATGTAGAATATGCTACAAATTTTACAAAAAAATTCAAAAAAGATGGACATAAATTTTCTGCAGATTTCTCAGCTTCTATTGATGATGATGATGATTCATCAGTAATTACGGATTTTATAACTGGACAAGAAAATTTAAAAACTACTACCAAAACCAAGAATTTTCAGAACCAATACAAACAACTTTTACAAGCCGATTATGTTTTACCAATCGGAAAAGTGAGTCAGTTTGAAACTGGTTATAAAGGCGATATTAATAAACTAAAAACAGATTTTGGAACAGGAAATGTTGATGTTTTAGGAAATTATACTGCAAATTTATCAAACACAAATCAATTTAATTATAAAGAAAACATCAATGCGGTTTATATGCAATTTGGTTCAAAATATAAAAAATTCTCATATTTAGTTGGTTTAAGATTAGAAGATTCTAAAATTAATTTCAATTTAAAAAACGAAATAGAAAACAAAAAAAATTATAAAAATTGGTTTCCGAGTGCATTTTTGACCTATCCAATTTCTGATATATCTACAATATCATTAAATTTTAGTAAAAGAATTACACGACCAAGAAATCGTTTTATTAATCCATTTGCAGGAATCAACAGCGATATTAACTTTTTTATTGGTAATCCAGATATAAATCCATCTTTGACAGATGCACTAGATTTCGGCTTTTTGACAAAAATTAAAAAAATAACTTTTACTTCTTCATTATATTACAATCGAACAAAAAATCCGTTTTTATTCATCAGACGACAAAACGGAAATGTAATAAATAATGTGCCAGTTTTGGTATCAACACCAATAAATCTAGATTTTGACAACCGTTTTGGAATTGAATTTACAGCCAATTTTTCGCCAGCAAAATGGTGGAAATTCAACACCAATTTCAACTTTTTTCAAAGTGATACATACGGAATTTATAATTATAACTTGCAAAGCAACAATGTATTAGTAACCGAAAAATTTGAAAGAAAGTCGACCAACTGGTTTTTAAAATTCAATTCTAAGATTTCGTTACCATACAAAATTGATTGGCAAACTAACGGAATTTATACTGCTCCACAAAACTCGCCACAAGGAAAAAGTTTAGCAGTTTATACTTTAAATTTAGCTTTTAGCAAAGATGTTTTGAAAGACAAAGCAACACTGTCGCTCAATGTTTCTGATTTGTTTAATTCAACTAAAATGATTCGTCAATTTAATTTGCCCTCAATAGAATCTTACAATGAAATGCAACGCCGCGAACGACAAATTAATTTGAGTTTTACATATAGATTCAATAAAAAGAAAGAGGAAAAATCAACAAGATCAAGACAAGAAGAAAGTGGTGGAGATTTTTAAAATAAATCAATAAAAAAAGGAACTCAATAAAATGAGTTCCTTTTTTTATGCTACAAATCTTAAAATTAAGATTTTAATGCTGCCTTTTCGGCTTGCTTTTCTTTAATTAATTCACGAACAGCACCAAATAACCAATACTGAACAAATCCAATCAAGAAAAACATCAACCAAAAACCAATGGTTAAAATGGTCAAAAAAAGCATAAATCCTAAATATTGTGTAAAATCAAACATAAGTTGTGATATTTTTTTGTTTCTATTGCAAAAGTAATTATATATTTATTAATAGCAATAAATACTAGTAAAAATTTTTTTAAAACTTGATAAATCTTTAAATTTGCAATCAAAACCAACTAAAATTAATTCATAAAATGGAATACAGAATAGAAAAAGACACAATGGGCGAAGTAAAAGTGCCAGCTGATAAATATTGGGGAGCGCAAACTGAACGTTCTAGAAATAATTTTAAAATTGGCGCATCAGCATCGATGCCTAAAGAAATTATTGAA
>JAYVBR010000153.1:0-3794 GCA_043750395.1 Bacteroidota bacterium
AAAAAAATCAATTTCTTAAAAAGGATTTTCCCTTCTGTCACGGCTAAAAATCAGAATTTCTGAAAACTTTATATTTCAAAAAATGGAAACTTGCAACATCAAAACGCCATTAGGAATTGCCAAAATCGAAGGCGATGAAAACGGAATTTCAGTAATTTCAGTTTTATCCGAAGGAGAATTATCAGTTAAAATTTCAGAAAATCTTCAAGAAGCAGTTTCTCAAATTCAAGATTATTTTGATGGAAAAAGAACCGATTTCAATTTCAAAATCAATCCAAAAGGAACCGATTTTCAACAAAAAGTTT
This sequence comes from Bacteroidota bacterium, assembly GCA_043750395.1. Taxonomy (GTDB): domain Bacteria; phylum Bacteroidota; class Bacteroidia; order Flavobacteriales; family Flavobacteriaceae; genus Flavobacterium. The sequence goes on from JAYVBR010000153.1 coordinate 306, forward strand.
GGAAAGAATTATGCAATATTCCTTTCGGAAAAACCATTTCGTATCTTGATTTAGCCAAAAAATTGGGTGATCCAAAAGTCATTCGTGCAGCAGCATCTGCCAACGGAAAAAACCCACTTTGGATTGTTGTGCCTTGTCATCGAGTTATCGGAACCGATGGTTCTATGACAGGATATGCTGGAGGATTATGGCGCAAAAAATGGTTGTTAGAATTCGAAAACCCAATCAATCAACAAAGTTTGTTTTAGTTTTTTGGATTGATTAAATTTAGAATTATTTGTGATTTCTCCTATCGTCGAAATGACAAAATCTAAAAATCACAAAAAAATCATTACAAATTCCCACAGATTTTTTTATATTCGTTCATTATATAATTTTCTCACTTCCAAATTATCTAATTCAAAAATTTATGATTGAAAAAATTCGCCTAGAAAACATACTTTTCCTTGATATAGAAACCGTTCCTGAACAAGAAAATTTCGATTCGCTTGACGACGAAATGAAAAATCTTTGGGAACACAAAACCCAATACCAACGCAAAGACGAATTCTCGGGCGAGGCTTTTTACGACCGAGCAGGAATTTGGGCAGAATTTGGGAAAATAGTTTGCATTTCGGTTGGATATTTCATCATAAAGGGCGACATTCGAAATTTTAGAGTTACATCATTTTTTGGAGAAGAAAAGAAAATTCTACACGATTTTATCAATCTTATAAACAACCATTTCAACCAACCGCAACACGTTTTGTGTGGACACAATGCCAAAGAATTCGATATTCCGTTTATTGCTCGTCGAATGATTATCAATAATATTTCGATTCCTAATAAACTCAATTTATTTGGAAAAAAACCTTGGGAAATTCCACATTTAGATACTTTAGAACTCTGGAAATTTGGCGATTACAAACATTATACTTCATTGAAATTGATGTGCAAGGTTTTGGGAATTCCATCGTCAAAAGGCGATATTGATGGTTCGCAAGTTGGTCACGTTTTTTATGTCGAAAAAGACATTGACCGAATTGTAACTTATTGCGAAAAAGACACGATTGCTGTGGCACAAATTTTCTTGCGATTGCGACGAGAAGAGTTGTTGATTGAAGAAGAGATTATTCACGTTTAAAGTTTTTTAGCCCCGATAGAAGGGAAAAACAATTTTTGTCTCGTTTTTTTCTAACGAGACCAAAATTTTTTGGAATGATAGCGGGATTGGCTTCGGATAAAAAAGTTTACATTAGCAAAAAAACAATATTATGGTTTTAAGTAGATTTTGGTTAGCGATTTTTATTTCATCTATTGCATTTATAATGGTGAGTTTGTTTTCGGGCAACAGTTACACAATCGATTTTATGTTAAATGGCAAAAAAGACGATATGATGCTTGTATCTGAAAAATATTTAGATCAATTGCCAACTTTCATTCGTGACAGTATTGACAAGGCTCCTGATAAAACTATGGTTGTCAATAATGTTAAAACAAACCCAGATACGACGTATGTTTATTCGAATAAAACTGTAAAAATTTTTAGTGGTAAGCAAAAATCTGATGGATTATTACCAACTTGCAAAGCCAGTTTATTCGATTTGATTTTGCCTTTGATTGCCTATTTGGCTTTTTTCTGTGGTATAATGCAATTGCTAATCGATTCGGGTGCTGCCGAAAAATTATCAAAATTATTGAGTCCTGTTTTTGTGAAAATCTTTCCTTCGGTTCCAAAAAATCACGAATCGATTTCGTATATGACTTTGAATTTTGCAGCAAATTTCTTAGGATTAGATTCTGCCGCAACGCCATTTGGATTGAAAGCAATGCAAAGCCTACAAGAATTAAATCCCGATAAAGATAGGGCAAGCGACTCGCAAATTATGTTTATGTGTTTGCACGCTGCGGGTTTGACTTTGATTCCGACTTCGATTATTGGTTATCGTGCTGCCGAAAACGCCGCCAATCCAGCCGATGTTATGTTGCCTTGTATAATTACTTCATTTGTGGGAACAATTGCGGCATTTGTAATTGTTGGTATTCGTCAGAAAATTAATTTTATGAGTGCTTCGTTAATAGTTGGATTAATGACGTTAATCGCAGCAATTGTTGGATTGTTATTTTATATAAATACATTAGATTTAATCGGAAAAAACTTTTTCACTTCTAATTTATCGGGTTTAATGTTGATTGCGATTATTGCTTTTACGCTGATTTTTTCATTCATCAACGAAAAGAAGTTTACAACAATAAACACCACAATTTTTGATGCTTTTGTTACTGGTGCACAAAATGGATTGAAAACTGGCGTAACCATTTTTCCCTATGTTTTAGGAATGTTAGTAGCAATTTCGTTTTTCAGAAATAGTGGTTTGTTTGAGATTATTAGTAATGGTCTTGGATATGTTTTTGCAAGTATTGGTGTAAGTACCGAAATTACAAATTCGTTACCAGTAGCAATGCTTCGACCTTTTAGTTCTGGCGGTTCAAGAGGATTTATGATTGATTCTATGAAAACATTTGGAGTAGATTCGTTAACTGGACGCTTGAGTTGCATTTTTCAATGCAGTGCCGAAACAACGTTTTATGTAATTGCGGTTTACTTTGGATCTATAAATATTAAAAACACTCGTTATACTTTAATGACAATGCTTTTGGTAGATTTAATTTGTGTAATTACTGCAATTTTAGTAGCCAGTTGGTTTTTTTCTTAAAAATTTTAAAAATTTTAAAAACTAGAATTGATTAGAAATTTTAATCTAAAATTTGAATTTATAAATCATCATTTTGAAGATTTTATTAAAAAAGAAAATTCTATTTAATAGTTTTGTCATTTCGAAGACAGGAGAAATCGCATAACGTAAGCAACTAATGAGATTTCTCCTATCGTCGAAATGACAATTAAACTAAAATTTACACAATGCAAAACATTTTTACAAAAATTGACAATCAAGAAATTCTTAACAGAATAGAAAAATTAAATCCAAATTCCGAAAGGCTTTGGGCAAAATGTCAGTTTCTCAATTGTTGGAACATTGCCAAAAACCTTTATAGGTTGCCACGGGAAGTTTAGAATTAAAATGGGCTTTTATAGGGTTTTATTCGGCAAAATCGTTATGAAATTTTTTTTAGGAGACAAGCCATTGTCTTAGAATATGCCTACGGATAAAAATTTTATAATAGAATCATACAACGATTTCGAAACTCAAAAATCAATTTTTGTCAATTATGTTATAGATTTTGAACATAAGTATCATTAATAATTTCAATAAAAACCGGTTCTTTTTTTGGGTAAAATGACTCAAGACGAATGGGGTGTTTTGACTTATCGCCATTTAGACCAACATTTAATTCAGTTTGGTGTCTAATTGAAATAATTTTAAAGCATAAAAAAAGCTTTTCAGAAATAAATATTCCCAAAAAGGCAGTTTCTATTTTGGGAGATTTTTATTTTAATTCGACGGGAATGCTCGTTTATTAAAAACTATTAAAACGCCAACGCCTGTT
>JAYVBR010000154.1:0-3792 GCA_043750395.1 Bacteroidota bacterium
GTTTCTAAACCATATCCAATTGCAAAACCTGAATAATTTGGAATCTCAATATTTGCAGAAGATCGAAATAAATTATTTTCAATATTTGCGAAGTTAGCGGCAAAATTAAAATGGTTTTTTTTATAAAATTCGTAATCTATTGTAGCTGTATTTTTTAAAAAACTATTTGAAGGAATACTTATAAAATCATATCCAAATAAAGGTTTGAAATTGGTATTGGGCGCAAATCCATATCCACCAAAAATGAAATTCAAAAAGGGTAATTCTCTATTTCCAACTTTAAACCCAATTTCTGATTGCAGTTTTATTGTTGCTTTTTTAAATATTGTTTTTGCGAATGTTAACTCGCTTTTTACAATAGACATTGGATTAATTTTTCCATTAAAATCGGTTGAATCAAAATAGGATTGAAATTCTCCAATAAAACTAAAACCTTTTTTCGGAAAATATATATTGTCTAATGAATCGAATTTTAAATTGCCAAAAAGACTATAATAATCAGAATTTTCAAATAATTGGTTGTTTCTTAAGGTTTCTGATCTAAAATTTATGTGCCTGAACTCTGCCCCTAATTGCAATAAAAATTTTTGTTTAAATACTGTTTGAACATAAACTTGATTTACTAAATCATTATAATTTACATTCAGTGAACTTATTCCTAATGATTGAAAAGTTTGACCGTTATTAAAATCTGTAAAAATATTTTTTGTGAAACTGTTAAACCTAGATTTTACTCCGAAACTTGTGTAAAAACCATTATCTAAATAATAATCAAAATTATATCTAAAATTATCACCCAAAATTATGTCTAAAGAGGAAACGTCGTTTTTGAATAATGTTTTTTTTCTGGTCAAATTAGCCAAAACTGAACTTTTATAAAATCCGTTATAATGCAATGCGAATTTAACAAAATTTTTAATTTCATTTTCTTCTAATTGTATGAATAAATACTCTTTATTGTCAATATTTTTTACAATTTTATAACTTATAAACTTAAAATTCTGTGTTGCATTTATTTTATCAATACCTTTTCTTAAATCATCATAAGTAATAGTTTGATTTTCATTGAAACCTAATTTTCCAATGACAAATGCTCTTGTATAGTTTTGTAAATCATTGATAATAATGCCTTTAAATTTAATTTCTTGAGAAATATTTTTTAGTGGTTTGTAATCTTCGGGTTTCAAATTAGTTGAGTATTTTAACATTTCTGGTAAAAATTCATTGGCTGTTTCTTCGCCAATTTGCATAATTTCTTCGCCTTTATCAAATGAAATAATACCGTATTGACTAACTTCGGGTTTAATATAAATGTCTGTCATTTTAGCCTTACCTTTCATATTCTCAATCATTTGCAAATTGGTAATTTGAACTAAAATTCCTGTTGCTTCAATCAATTTATCACGTTTTTTTAAATCGTCTTGAACATCAACCCCAATAACAATTTCTGCGCCCATTTCTCGAACTCTTTCAACAGGATAATTATCGCTAATTCCACCATCTACTAAAAATTTACCATCAATTTCTATAGGCGAAAACAATGTTGGAAATGCTGAACTTGCCAAAATTGCTTGAGGCAAATAACCAGAATCAAGCAGAACAGCTTTTCCTGTTTCAATATCAGTTGCATAACACGAAAAAGGAATTGGTAATTTATTGAAATTTTTTTCAGACCGAACCGATTGAAATAGTTGATTTAATGAGTTATAATTGTACAAACCTTTAGAAATCGCTAGCGGAACACTAACTTTAAATTTATTAAAAGGCAAAGCAATTGCATACATTTCATCATTTCTTTTCTCGTAAAAATTCTTGGAAGTTCTAGGAATATAATCATTTAACAACGCATCGAAATTGGTGGCTTTAAAAATAGAATCAATTTGAGTGGCATTGTAGCCCGATGCGTATAATCCGCCAATAACTGCGCCCATACTCGTTCCGGCAATATAATCGATTTTAATTCCTGCTTTTTCTATAACTTTTAAAACACCAATGTGAGCAAAACCTTTGGCACCACCTCCAGAAAGTACTAATCCGATTTTTTTTCTAGGTGCTTCTTGAGAAAATAAAATGTTTGAAAAAAGCATAGAAAATAAAAATAAAAAAAGGATTTTCGATTTTAAATTAACGATTGCACATTGCAGATTTCTAGTTAATTGAAACCTGAAATCTGAAACTTGAAATCTGAAATCTAAATACTGGTTCATACTTTATAAAATTCTATCACTTTTTTTGCTCTCGAAACTCCAACAACGGCTTCGATGTCTTTTTCTGTGGCTAATTTAAGCCTTTTTACCGATTTGAAATGTTTTATTAACGTTTCCATTGTTTTTTCGCCAATTCCTGGAATGTTATCCATTGACGAAACCAGCGATGCTTTGCTGCGTTTATCTCTGTGAAACGTTATTCCGAATCGGTGCGCTTCGTTCCGCAATTGCTGAATTACCTTGAGTGTTTCCGATTTTTTATCTAAATATAATGGCACCGAATCGCCCGGATAAAACAATTCTTCAAGCCGTTTAGCAATACCGATTATGGCAATTTTTCCTCTTAAATCAAGTTCGTCCATAATTTTCAATGCCGATGACAATTGTCCTTTTCCACCATCAATAATTATTAGGTTTGGCAAAGGCTGATTTTCATCGAGTAATCGTTTATATCTTCGGTAAACAACTTCTTCCATACTCGCAAAATCGTTTGGTCCTTCGACAGTTTTTATGTTAAAATGTCGGTAATCTTTTTTAGATGGTTTCCCGTCTTTAAAAACCACACAAGCCGCAACAGGGTTTGTTCCTTGAATATTCGAGTTATCAAAACATTCAATATGTCGTGGTTCAACTGTCAATCTCAAATCTTTTTGCATTTGTGCCATAATTCTATTCACGTGGCGTTCTGGATCTACAATTTGAAGTTGTTTTAATTGGTCGATTCTAAAAAATTTGGCGTTACGAATGGACAAATCTAATATTTGTTTTTTATCGCCAAGTTGTGGAACCGTTATTTTTAGTCCCGAAATTTCGGGATCGCCAACTTCGACTTCGAATGGTACAATTATTTCTCGTGACAATAATTGAAAACGTTCTCGGAGTTCAATTATTGCCAATTCTAACAATTCTTTGTCTGATTCGTCGAGTTTTTTCTTAATTTCCATCGTATGTGACCGAATAATCGAACCATGATTAATTTGTAAAAAATTAATAAATGCAGCCGCTTCATCAGAAACGATTGAAAAAACATCGATATTGGATATTTTTGGATTGATTATTGTCGAACGAGACTGATAATTCTCTAAAATTTCAATTTTTTCTTTGATTTTTTGTGCTTCTTCAAAATGCATGTTGGTTGCCAAATCGGTCATTACTCGCCTAAAATCTTTCATCGATTCTTTGAAATTTCCTTTCAAAATTTCGCGAATAGCATTGATTTGAGTTTGATAATTATCCAAACTTTCGTGTCCTTCGCAAGGCCCTTTACAATTGCCAATGTGATATTCCAAACAAACCTTAAACTTATTGTGTTCTATGTTATTTTGGGATAAATCAAAATTGCAAGTTCTTAACGGATACAGTTCTTTTATTAAATCCAGAATCACGCCAACGGTTTTGAAACTTGTGTAGGGTCCAAAATATTCTGAACCATCTTTAACCATTTTTCGGGTAGGAAATATTCTGGAAAACGGTTCTTTTTTAATGCAAATCCAAGGATAAGTTTTGTCATCACGAAGTAAAACATTGTATCGTGGTTGCAAGGTTTTTATAAGATTGTTTTCCAACAAAAGCGCATCGGTTTCGG
>JAYVBR010000155.1:0-3792 GCA_043750395.1 Bacteroidota bacterium
CTGTTGCATTCTCAATTTTATTCTGTCATAACAAGAATAAAAAAAAGTCAAATCATTGTTTAAAATTTGATTATCAATTAAATTTTCAGATTTTTTTAATTCTAAATAATCAAAATCTAATAAAAAAATCTTTTTTCCATCTATCGAATCTAAAAAAGTTTTAAAAACGGCTTTAGAGAAATTATCATCAATTTTTTTGAGATTATAATGCGATTTTTTTAAAGTATTGACTATCAATTCAAGCAATTTTTTTTCTTTATTTGGGTCAAAAGGTTTTTTAGGAATGTTACCAAATGCAAATATTGTTGAGAATAAATAAAGTATAAAAAAACAAATATTTTTTTTCATTTAAAAAAATTTGAAAATAAGTAAATCAGAAATTTATTTCCATTTCAATGTTTCCATCATTTTTCGCATATCGTTTTTGATGAAATTGGTTGCTGGATAAATAGAATCGAAATTGGGTTTTGCATAAAAATACACCGAACAGTCCAAAAAATGTTTCGTAGAATCGGTTACATAAAATTGGGCGTTAGTAGCAGCGTTTCCATTAACTGCATAAAACATTCCATAGACTTTTTTATCGGCATTTATAAACGGTTGTTCGATAATATCATCGGCTTTTATAGTATGTTCGTAAGTTAGTTTTTGCGCATCACGAAGCAATAATTTAATGTTGTTATTGATTGGTTTGTAACTCAGGTACAAAGTTGCCTTCATTTTTGGATAATTAATCTCAAAATTGCAATTGGTTTTTTCTGTAACAACTGTAGCATCATTTATATCAAATGCATAAGCACAATTTTTATCGAAATTTATATATTTTGGCTCAGGATATTCAAGACTCAAATATCCTGCTGGTTTTGGAATTGCATCTTTTTTACAAGAAAAAAAGCTAAGGATTATAAAAAAAACAATTAGTTTTTGAAACATTTTTTTTAAGCATTTATAAATTTAAAACGGCAAATCGTTAATGGGTTTGTTTGGCTTTTCGGATTCAAAATTAGTATTTTTTATATCCAATGAAGCATTTTCTTTGTTAGAATCTATAATTTTTTTGGTATTCAAAAACGTAAATTCAAAAACTTGAATTTCATAAGTATATTTTGTTGAGCCATCATCGGCTTGCCATTGTCTTGATCTTATTCTTCCTTCGACATAAATTTTATCGCCTTTTGACAAATGTTTTTCGCAAATTTCAGCCAACTTATTTCGAACAACCAAATTGTGCCATTCAGTTGAAGTAACTTTTTCGTTGGTTGTTTTGTTGATATAAACTTCATTGGTAGCAATAGAAAATCTTGCAACCGAATTGCCATTATCGAAATAATGCATTTTTACTTCGTCGCCCAAATGCCCAATTAGCATTACTTTGTTTAATGTGCCTTGCATTTTTTTGGTTTGTTATTTGCATCAAAATTAAGTAAAAAATTAATATTAATAAGTACAAATAAAAATTTGACACAAATTTCAAAGATTTACACAAATTTAAAAACAAATAACATTACAATTTATCAATAAAATTGGCAATCACAATCGGAAAAGGATAAGATTTTAAATCATCTAGATTCAAACCATTTTCTAAAATGCCATTTATTTCGATTTTCCAAAAATTAATATGCAATTTTTGATGTGTTAGTTTGTGAATAACTTCTTCATTGTTCATTTTATAAATAGATTTTACCTCATTTGTAGCATTGATATTTTCTGATATATAATCCAAATCAACCGACTTTTCAGTTTCTAATAATGGAAACTCGAACAGGTTTTGCCAAATTCCTTTTTCGATTCGTTTTTGAATTAATGTCTGATTTTTTTTGTCATTATGTACGAGGTAATTCAAAAATCGATTGGTAACCTTTACTTTCTTGGTTTTTACAGGCAATTTATCAATTTTATTTTTCTGTAAAGCGGCACAACTTTCGTTGAATGGGCAAATGCTACAATTTGGACTTTTTGGAACACATTGCAAAGCACCAAATTCCATTATGGCCTGATTAAACTGAGCTGGATTATCTTTTGGCATCAATTCAAAAGCCAATTCGGCGAAAACTTTTTTGGTAGAATTGATAGAAATGTCATTTTCGACATCAAAAAATCGAGACAAAACCCTAAAAACATTTCCGTCGACAACTGGCACTGCTTCGTTATAGGCAAAAGATGCTATTGCTGCTGCTGTATAATCCCCAATTCCTTTTAGTTTTAATAAATCAATATAATTATCTGGAAAAATACCATTCATTTCAAATGCTATAATTTGAGCCGTTTTATGTAAATTTCTTGCACGAGAATAATAACCCAAACCCTGCCAAAGTTTCAAAACTTGTTCTTCATTCGCGTTAGCAAGGTCAAAAACCGTCGGAAAAGCATTCATAAAACAATAATAATAAGGCATTCCTTGAGCAACTCTTGTTTGTTGCAACATAATTTCTGATAGCCAAATTGGGTACGGATTGGTGGTTTCTCGCCACGGCAAATCGCGTTTATGTTGTAAATACCAGTTAATTAATGTGTTACTAAAATCCATATTAAATTATTGATTTGCAAAAGTAAAGTTTATGTAATTAAATTTTAATGATTTAGCTTGATATTATATTTTATTTATTACTATATTTGCAACCTCAAAAAAATCTATACACAATTAATACGCACTAAAATGACAAAAGCAGACATCGTAGCAAAAATCTCAGACAAAAAAGGACTTGAAAAATTAGACGTTCAAGCTGTCGTAGAAGCATTCATGGAAGAAGTAAAAACTTCATTGGAAACAGGAGATAATGTTTACTTAAGAGGTTTTGGAAGTTTCATCATTAAAACCAGAGCAGAAAAAACTGGTAGAAACATTTCTAAAAACACAACTATTAAAATTCCAGCACACAATATTCCAGCTTTTAAACCAGCTAAAATATTCGTAGAAGGAGTTAAAACAAACAACGAACCAAAGTAAAAATATTTATTAATCACAAAATTAAAAAACTATGCCAAGCGGTAAGAAAAGAAAAAGACATAAGGTAGCAACGCACAAACGAAAGAAAAGAGCGAGAGCTAACCGCCATAAAAAGAAAAAGTAGTCTAACTACTTTTTTCTTTTTTAAAGTTCATTGAAATTGAAGATAAGAAAATAGAACAAAGAAAATAGAAAAAAGACTTTTTAATTAGTTAATCCTTTTTTCTTTTTTAAATTCTTATTTCTTCTATGTTTACAATAAAAGTTAAAATATTGTTTAATAAATCTATTTGAAAGTTTTAAGATTTTCAGATTTCGTAAATAGAAATATAAAATCTATTTTCATTAATCTATTATCATTATTCTAAAAATAGATAAAAATCACAGCATGAATAAAGAATTAATCATCAGATCTAGTTCAGAAGCCGTTGATTTTGCCTTATTAAAAGATGGAAAACTAGTAGAACTGCATAAAGAACAAGAAACAAGCAACTTTCAGGTTGGCGATATTTTTATTGCCAAAATCCGAAAACCTGTTGCTGGACTAAACGCCGCATTCGTAAATGTTGGCTTCGAGAAAGATGCATTTTTGCACTATCACGATTTAGGTCCAAACCTTGCTTCGCAACTGAAATTTATTAAGCTTGTAACAACAGGCAAAATAAAAGATTTTATGTTAAAATCATTTCAGTTCGAAAAAGAAATTGATAAAGATGGAGGAATTGCCGATGTAATAAATTCCAATCAATCTATTCTTGTTCAAGTAGTTAAAGAACCAATATCGACCAAAGGACCAAGAATAAGTTCAGAACTTTCTCTTGCTGGTCGTTTTATTGTTTTAGTGC
>JAYVBR010000156.1:0-8741 GCA_043750395.1 Bacteroidota bacterium
CATTTATTGTTGATTTCATTGGGACTAATGTGGTTGTATCATATCAAATTGTACCAATGGACACAAGACTTCCAACACAGTTTTTTTCCAAGATTAGAAGCCAAATACCAAGTTTTCTTAGGTAAAATTTTAACTGGAAAACGTGCCGTAATTTCGTTAGGAGTAATCGTATTATTATTATTTTTCTCATTTGTACTGCTCGGAATTTTCCCAAGAGAAGTTTTGTTTTTCCCGAATAATGTACCAAAACAAAACATAGTTTATATTGAGTATCCACAAGGAACCGATATTTCGAAAACCAATACGGCAACTTTATTTGTTGAAAAACAAGTAATTGCAGTTCTTAAAAAATATGTTGACAAAGACACCAACGAAAATTTCTTGGCAGAAAGTATTGTTTCTCAGGTTGGTATGGGTGCTGGTAATCCAAATGTAGATTCTGGAAATCAATCGGAAACGCCATATAAAGGAAAAGTAACCGTGAATTTTGTCGAATTCAATTTACGACGCGGTATTGATACCAACGATATTCTCGAAGAAATTCGTGCCAAAGTAAACAACATCGCAGGCGCAAAAATCACAGTCGAAAAAGATGCTGCTGGACCGCCATCGGGTTACCCGATAAGTTTGCAATTGTCTGGAACCAACTACGACCAAATGCTTGTTGAAGCCGCTAAAGTCATCACTTTTATCAATTCTAAAAATATTTCTGGAATCGAAAAATTGAATATCGATGTCAATAAAGAATCGCCTGAACTCGAAATGAAAATAGATAGAGTTGGCGTAGGAAGTTTGGGTGCAACCACGGGACAAGTTGGTTTCACGATGCGTCGTGCGATTTACGGTCAAGAAATTTCCAAATACAAAGAAGGAAAAGACGATTACGACATCACGATGCGACTGCAAGAAGACCAGCGAAAAAGCGAAAGTGTTTTGTTCAATCAGCCTGTAACTTTTAGAAATATGAATAATGGTCAAATTGTTCAGATTCCGATTTCGGCGATTTCGACCACCGAGAAAAAATATACTTTTAATCAAATAAAACGTAAAAATTCGAAACGTGTTATGACTATTTATTCGAATGTTTTGACAGGCGCAAACGGTGACGGAATTACAAAACAAATCGAAACGGCATTGGCAACTGCCAATTATAAAATGGCTGGCGATATTACGTATTCTTTTTCGGGCGAACAAGAACAACAGAAAAAAGATTCGAGTTTCTTGTTTGGTGCCTTACTTTTGGCACTGGCAAGTATCACGATAATTATTGTGTTGCAATTCAATTCCATTTCAAAAACAATGGTGATAATGTTCACTGTTTTATTGAGTTTTTCAGGTGTTTTTTACGGTTATATTTTCTGTAGTATGGATTTTGTAATTTTAATGACCATGATGGGAATCATTGCATTATCTGGAATTGTAGTGAAAAACGGAATTGTACTAATGGATTTTTTCGTCTTATTATTAGACGAAAAAGTGGCACAAAAGAAACTCAAATCGCACGACGATTTAACCATTGCCGAAATAAAAGAAGTTATTATTGTTTCAGGAAAATCACGTTTACGACCAGTTTTATTGACAGCATTAACCGCAATTTTAGGATTAATTCCGTTAGCTATCGGTTTAAATTTCGATTTTTTTGGATTAATAACCGACTTGAATCCGCATCTTTATATGGGTGGCGACAACGTAATTTTCTGGGCGCCATTGGCTTGGACCATCATTTTCGGATTGACTTATGCTACAGTTTTAACTTTGGTTATGGTTCCGGTTATGTTTTATTTAGTCAAACGAATGAAATATTGGTTGCGTGATAAAAAAGTGTCTAATAGTTAAAAATCAAATTTTCGTTATTTCATTTTCGTTATTCTTTTTTTCACTATGGTAAATTTGGATAATTAAATTTTGTAGTAAATTAGTTTTATTTAAATTATGAATTTGATTAATAATATTTATTTGTCTAACTTTACAATTCTTATGAAAATAAAAAAAATTATGAACATTAAACTTATAATATCAATTCTATTATTTTTTAAATTTTGTTTTTGCTATTCTCAATTTTATGAAGGTCAAATCATCAATAACAATAATGATACGTTAAAAGTCAAAATTCAAATAAAAGGTAATCCGACATTCCATAATAGTAAGATTGCTTCTCTTGTAAATAAAGTGTCTATAACTTTAAATGAAAGCGTTAAAGATTATTATCCGAAAGATTTGAAGTCATTCACGATAAATTTAGATGACAAAATACATATTTTTGACAATATCAATAATTCTGAATTTGCAGAGAGATTATATGTTAATAAAATAAAAGTTTACTGCAAAATTCTAAGTAATGGTGGGCTATATAGAATCTTTATGATTATTAAACCTACTGGTCAGATCAAGAATCTTTTTCCAAACGGATTTAGCAGAATGATAACGCAAAAGGAGATGTTAAAACATTTTACAGATTGTCAAATATCTAATACTAAAATTCAGAATGATGAGTTTAAAATCAAAAATGAAGAAGATTTGATTCTATTTGCTATAGATTACGAAAAAAATTGCTTTTAAAAAATAATCAACTCTTTTTGTTAAGATTCTAATACATTTGTCAACTATTAATAAACAAAATACTTAACTATGAATAATATAAAATTTCTACTTTTTTTATCAGTAATAATTTGTTTTAATGGCTGTGGAACATCACACGATTACACAAAAAATAATTTAAACAAAAACTATTTTTCTGAAAAAATAATTTTCATAAAAATAGACCCAAATAGCAAAAACGGAATTAGTTTAAGCGGAATGACAGGTGGTCAAAGAGTTAATCAACCTGATGTCAAAGAAACATTTAAGAAGGCAATTAATGAACTTTCAACTGAAACAAATATAAAAATTAAATTAGTTGATAGTTTTGAAGGAATAAATAATGATAAAAAAAACATAATGTTTGAAGCTCATATTTTAGAAATAGATTGGTATTTTGGTTTTTCAAAGGCAACATTAAAAACTGTTGTAGATTTTAAAAATAATACAAAAGAAATTAGAGCTAACGGAATTCGTAAAAGCGGTGGTGGTGATGAGACTAACAATTTAAGAAAATCTCTTAAAGATGTTACTTACAATTTTTTGAAAGAAATAGAAAAACAATAGAAAAAATAGTATAAATAATCTCGTTTGCGACCAATTTTGCTACCCGCTTTAACTGCAATTTTAGGATAAATTCCGCTAGCAATTTGTTTAAATTTCGATTTTTTTGGATTAATAACCGACTTGAATCCGCATCTTTATATGGGTGGCGACAACGTTATTTTTTGGGCGCCATTGGCTTGGACTATCATTTTCGGATTGACTTATGCTACAGTTTTAACTTTGGTTATGGTTCCGGTTATGTTTTATTTGGTCAAACGAATGAAATATTGGTTGCGAGATCGTGGCAATAATAATCAAGAAGTAGATTTTATTGGAATAAAAGAATAATTCAAAAAAGGTTCGCTAATTGCGAACCTTTTTTTATATTGCATTAAAATTCAAATCACTATGAAAAAATATTTTACAATTTTAATGTCAGTAATAATTCTAATTTCTTGTGGCAAAGAAAACGAAATTTCAATCATAAAAAAAAACAATTACAGCATTGAAATTCCAAATGATTTAACCGAAACCAAGCTTCTAAACGATGTTGCATCTTTGCAATTCGAAAATCAATTTAAAGAGTTTTATGTAATTGTAATCGACGAATCTAAAGAAAGTTTAGTCGATTTTTTTGCTCCAAATTCAGAAACGCCTAATAATTTAGATGGTTATTCAGAATTATTGAAAGTAAATATGGCTTCGGTTTTAGGTAAAGTAGATTTTTCTAAAATTAAAACAACACAAATAAATGGAATGAAAGCAAAAGTTTTTTCTGTTGAAACTAAAATCGAAAATCTAGACGCTTATTACAAATTTGGTTTTTTTGAAAGTAAAAACAGTTACTACCAAGTGATGCTTTGGACTTTATTAGACAAAAAAAAGGAGCTTGAACCAAGAATGCAAAAAATTATAGAATCTTTTAAAGAAACAAATACCAATCGTGAAGCTAAAGTTGAAAATTAAAATAAAGATAATTTCCATTAAAACCTGCAAATTCAAAAAATGCAGGTTTTCTTTTTTAAACTTTTAACTCACAACAAAAAAACCTAAATTTGCAAATCTAAAATTACAAAAATGTACAGAAGTCATAATTGCGGCGAATTGAACGCAACACATATCAATGAAGAAGTTACACTTGCAGGTTGGGTTCAAAAATCACGCGATAAGGGTTTTATGAATTGGGTCGATTTGCGAGATCGTTATGGAATTACACAATTAATGTTCGACGAAAGTCGTTCGGATAAAACAGTTTTTGAACTAGCAAAAACTTTGGGTCGCGAATTTGTAATTCAAGTAAAAGGAACTGTAATTGAGCGTGAAGCCAAAAATAAAAACATTCCAACTGGCGAAATTGAAATTTTAGTAACCAAAATGAAAATTTTGAATGCATCATTAACGCCACCGTTTACAATTGAAGACGAAACAGATGGCGGTGAAGACATCAGAATGAAATACAGATATTTGGACATTCGACGAAATCCAGTAAAAAACTCGTTGCTTTTTCGCCATAAAGTAGCAATGGAAGTTCGCAAATACCTTTCGGATTTAGATTTTTGTGAAGTCGAAACGCCGTATTTAATAAAATCGACACCCGAAGGCGCAAGAGATTTTGTAGTTCCAAGTCGAATGAACGAAGGACAGTTTTATGCTTTGCCACAAAGTCCACAAACTTTCAAACAATTGTTAATGGTTGGTGGAATGGATAAATATTTTCAAATCGTGAAATGTTTTCGTGACGAAGATTTACGTGCAGACCGTCAACCTGAATTTACACAAATCGATTGCGAAATGGCATTTGTAGAACAAGAAGACATTCTTGACGTTTTCGAAGGATTAACGCGTCATTTATTAAAAGAAATTAAAGGAATCGAAGTCGATAAATTTCCAAGAATGACCTACGCTCACGCAATGCGAACTTATGGAAATGACAAACCAGATATTCGTTTCGGAATGGAATTTGGCGAATTGAACGAATTTGCAAAGCACAAAGATTTTCCAGTTTTTAATGCAGCTGAATTGGTTGTAGCAATCGCTGTTCCTAGCGTTGGAGAATATTCTCGTAAAGAAATTGATGCACTTATAGAATGGGTAAAACGTCCACAAGTTGGAGCATCTGGAATGGTTTATGTAAAATGCAACGAAGACGGAACATATAAATCATCAGTAGATAAATTTTATGACCAAGGCGATTTAAGCAATTGGGCAAAAACGACTGGCGCACAAAAAGGCGATATGATTTTCGTACTTTCTGGTCCAGCCGATAAAACCAGAACTCAGCTATCGGCACTTAGAATGGAAATGGCAACCCGTTTAGGATTAAGAAATCCAGCCGAATTTGCGCCACTTTGGGTCGTTGATTTTCCATTACTAGAATATGACGAAGAATCTGGTCGTTACCACGCAATGCACCATCCGTTTACTTCGCCAAAACCCGAAGATATGCACTTGTTAGAAACTGATCCGAAATCGGTTCGTGCCAATGCTTATGATATGGTTTTGAACGGAAACGAAATTGGTGGTGGATCAATAAGAATTCACGATAAAGCAACTCAGGCTTTAATGTTTAAATATTTAGGATTTACCGAAGAAGAAGCTCGAAATCAATTTGGTTTCTTGATGGATGCTTTTCAGTTTGGAGCACCTCCACACGGCGGATTGGCTTTTGGACTGGATAGATTGGTTGCTATTCTTGGCGGACAAGAAACAATTCGTGATTTTATAGCATTTCCAAAAAACAATTCTGGTCGCGATGTAATGATTGATGCTCCATCGATAATTGATGCATCGCAATTGAAAGAATTACATATTATGTTGAAAACAAAATAATACCTTTTGATTTATAAAAAAGCCTAAAAAAACTTAATTTTTTTGTCAAGACAAGAATAAAAAATATTGCACATTCTTTGCTATGAAATATTTTTTTGACTTAGGATTGGTAAAAAAGAAAAAGTTTTTGGGCCATTTTATACGTTTAAAATGGTATAATATTATTGGTTCTATTACTAATTGAATGGATTTATTACTTTACAATGTAAAACAACCACAAATTACACAAATTTTCACAATTAATAATTTGTGCAAATTTGTGTAATTTGTGGTAAAAAATTTTTATCCACTCAATTCGTGGTAGAACCATATTATTTATAAATTCAGAAAAAATCCCAAACTAGAAATTTTTCTATTTTGGGATTTTTAATTTGTTTTTATAAAATCACATTTGGCTTAAAATTTCTTTCTTAAAGTTATCATATTCGCCTTGAATAATCAAGCCGTTGTCTAACAATTTTTTATAATTTTGAAGTTTTGCAAACAATTCGTCATGAGATAATCCTGAATTAAAATTTTCTTGAATTGGCGAAATTGTTTCTTGAATTGGCTCATAAATCGCTGGTTTATTTGGAACAATTTCTGCGAAATTCGTTACTTCTTCGGTTTCGGTTTCTTCGATTTGTTCCTCGATAATTTCATCAAAAACCCGAATTGGTTCTTCTACAACAACTTCTTCAAGAACATCAAATGATGGAATTATTGGGACGCCATTTTTCAAAATATCTAATTGTTCTTTTGCATAAGTCGATATTTTTCTGGCTTGAATTTTTGGTATATAATCAATAGAAATGGTTAAATCGCTTTTAGTCGAAAACGAAAATTCTGAACCTAAAATGTTTTCTTTTACAAACGTTGCATTAATGTCATCCCAATCATAATCGAGAAATTCCATCGATAAACCTAGATTTTTTGGTTTACAAATAATTATTCGTTTATTGGTCAAAACAATACTGTCTGGAAAAACCGTAACTGGTTTTTTCTGAACGCCAATATAGCCAACTTCTTCATTGCGCATCAATAAATCATTGAGTTTATTGGTGATTTTTTCAATTGCTTTTGGATCTTGTTCTTCGTTCAAGAATTTCTTTAAATTATCAATCATAAAAAATGTTTAGAAGTTTAAAATGTTTAAAAGTTTAAAATAATAAACTATAAAATTACAAGTAAATAGTATATTAATTTTTCTTTTTAAATTCTCATCAAAAGTAATGCCTAATTTTATAATTATCTAATTTTATAATTCTAAATGTTCAATTTCTGACTGATTTTTTTTGGTTAAACTTTTAAAAACCAATTCATACGAATGATCAATTAGTTCATAAATCATTTTATCAGAAACATTTTTGTTTACATTTACTGTGTTCCAATGCACTTTACTCATATGATAGCCAGGCTGAATATCTTCGAATTCGGCTCGAAGTTCTTGCGCTCGTTCTGGATCACATTTTAAATTTGTCGATGGATTTCCATTTTCAAAGCCAGATAAATTTGCTAATGCAAACATTTTTCCACCGACTTTAAACACCAAAGTATCTTCATCAAACGGGAAATGTTCGGTTACTGCTTTTTTTGACAAACAATATTCGTAATAGTTTTCTAGGTTCATATTTTTATTTTTTGGGCATTTCCCCGATGAAAAATCGGGGTCGGGCTTTCATTCCAAATCTTTTTAAAATTGCTAAAAAGCAATTTTAAAAAGGATTTTCCCTTCAATCCCTAACGCAGCAATCGTTGATCTACAATCTAAAATTTTTTCTTCTCCATCATTTGTTCAGGATGTGATAATAATTTAAATCCAAATTTCTCATATAAAAAATGAGCATCTTTGGTTGCTAGCCTCCAAATTTGGACTTGTTGCAATTTCGGTTCACGCATTATTTTATCAATTAAAATCGAAGAATAACCTTTGCCACGATGGCTTTCAACAATAAAAACATCCATCACATAAGCAAAGACAACATAATCTGTAATTACTCTTGCAAAGCCAATTTGTTGCTCGTTTAAATAAATTCCAAAACAAAAAGAATTGTCAATTACTGTTTGAACATCAGCAATTGTTCTTGGGGCTTTCCAAAAAATGTTTTTCAAGAAATTTTGAATAAACGCAATATCGAGTTTGTTTTTATCTGTTGAAACTTCTATCATTGAGATTTTAGATTGTAGATTAACGATTTTAGATTTCAGATTGGAGTTACATTAAAATTCTAAATTATACAGAATCGGCTTACTCGGACTCGCATCGTTTACAAAACTAGCAATTTGAAGGTTCAAAAAATAATTTCCGTCTTGAATTTTATCATCAACAAATATTAGTTCGGTTATTGTGCAATCTAGTCTAGCATCGTCATTCAAAACATTAATATTTGTAACGTTCCAAAAAGATTTGTGTGCCAATAATTTGCCTTGGTCATACTCTTTATCAACACTTGGCAAGTCA
Organism: Bacteroidota bacterium; assembly: GCA_043750395.1. Classification (GTDB taxonomy): domain Bacteria; phylum Bacteroidota; class Bacteroidia; order Flavobacteriales; family Flavobacteriaceae; genus Flavobacterium. Next base: position 8,393 of record JAYVBR010000156.1, read on the forward strand.
ATTAGCAAATGTTTAATTCCGATTTCTCGAATGTAAATTGCTGCTTGTTCACTTAAATAAGGCGGATTTGTATTTGAATATTTTTTTGATAATTTATCATTTTTGTTTGGTAAAGTTCTAATTATTAACGCATCAAATCTATTTTTATTTGACAACAAATATTCAATTTGAGATTTAGTAATTATTAAATCGTCATCAACGACTTTTGGCTCAACTGAAATTAATTTTGCAAAAAAGAAAAACTGTTTCAGACAATCATTAATCGAATAAAATTCTCGTGTAATATGTCCTAAACATTCGGTGTGTGTACCATGTCCGTGAGGATTGAAGTAAATATTATTGAAATTCG
>JAYVBR010000157.1:0-3777 GCA_043750395.1 Bacteroidota bacterium
TAAAATTAGATTTTGTTAAATTAGATTTTACGGTTTTTAATTTACAAGATTTAGAAAAATGTACAACTTCTGGAAATAAAAATTTAACCGCAAAAAACGGTATTAGTTCTTTAATTTCATTTGATAATGTTACAAATTTAATTCAAAATACTGTTACAACAACACCAAGAATTGCAACAATTTCTGTAACTAACAATTTATATTACAGGGTTTTTGATAATTTAAATTTATCTACTTACAACTGTGCTTTAACTTATGCAGCAACCGATACTTCTGTAAAACAAGAATGGAAAGCATCAACTGGTATTGTTGAAGTAACAACAACTCAAACTGGTGCCCAATTTATTCATAATGTTGTTCTAAAAGGTGTTAAATTCAAACAAGGAAATAGTGAATTTTATTTAGGTGATAGTTTTAAACTAGGTGAAATTAAAACACTATAAATTAAAAAAATTATTTGACATTTTGTCTAATAAAAATTTCTGTAGCGCCTTGTCCATATTTTTGATAATTTCCTTCTCGAAAGTCAATATTATCGTATCTTGCAAGCATAAAATCTAATTCTGATTTTAAAACGCCCTCGCCTACTCCATGAATAAAAACAATTTTAGGAATTCGGTTTTTGATTGCAAAATCTAAATGTCGTTTTGCAGTTTCGGACTGCAGTGTCAATATATCATAGTTTGACATTCCTCTAAAATTTTTAACTAGTTTTTCTATATGCAAATCAAATTCTGGTGGTGGAATTTCTTTTAATTTTTTTTCTTTAACAAAACTTCTAGGTTTCGGAATTTCTTTAGTTTTCTTAATTTCGTTAGAATTAAATGTCGAGATACTATTTTTGAATTCAGTTGAGTTTCCCGTTTTAATTAATTCTTTTGCTTGAAAATTCAATTCAAAACCATCGGTAGTTTCAATCGTGACAATATTATTTTGAATTTTAATTACAATTCCGTCCATATCATCATCAAGAACTGAAATTTTATCGCCAATATTAAACATTATTTTCTTCGTTTTCAGGGTTTTTACTTGGTGTTTTGGCACTTAATTTCATCATTCCAAACATAAAAATTACAATTGCAATAATCATTATATAAATATTTTGATTGGATTTATTTTGTTCTGAAATTGCAAAATATATCGCAATTATCATTGTAGGTACTAATAATTTGTTTAAAAATTTCATATTTAATTTATTTGAATCAAATGTAATTTATTTTTTAATAATTAAAAGTTTCCAAACCTAAATATTTTTATCAACAAATCGCATTTCTTAATTCTTTAATCTAAAATTTAATTTTACATTTGCTCATTCTATTAAAAATTAAAAAAATGGTTTATAAATTTAGAGTAATTCTAGACAACGAAGAAGATATTTTTCGAGACATTGCAATACTCGAAGACGATAATCTCGAAGATTTGCACAATGCAATTTTCAATTCGTTTGGATTTGATGGAATGGAAGTTGGATCGTTTTATACTTGCGACGAAACTTGGAACCAAGAAGACGAAATTCCATTATTTGATACTGGCGACACACTTGGCGAAATGAAAATTATGTCAGATTATCAACTTTCGGATATTCTTGACAAAGAAAATACCAAAATAATATATGTTTATGATTTCATAAATATGTGGACTTTTTTGGTAGAATTGGCATCGATAGAAGATCAAGTTATTGGAAACATTTATCCAGAAACGATATTTTCTCACGGAGAAATGCCAGATGAAGCTCCAGAAAATAATTTCGAAGCCGATATGAATTCTGAGCAGTACAACGACGATTTCGAAGATGATTACGACGAAGATGATTTAGATATGTTTGACGAAGGTGGCGAAAGTTTCGAAGATTTTGGGTTCGAAGAGAATTGGAATTAAAGCCCCTAACCCCAAAAGGGGGAAATACTAATGAAATGATTAAGAATATTATTTAATAATTTAACAAAAACCCTTTGCGCTCCCTCCCTTTCGAGGAGGCCTGGGGAGGAGCTGATATGATAAACTTTTACAATACACACATAGATTCGCTTTCAATTCATAGAGTCGGAAACAAAAGCCGTAACGAAGCATTATTCCTTTCAGAAAGTACTTTCAATTTGAATGATGAAATTGTACCTTTAATGAAAGAATTTTTCTTGAAACCTTTTCGTGAGAAAGAAGAAAATTATTTTCAATTTGCGCATGAAGTCGATTTAGATTATAATGAAATGTATAAATATGCATCAGAAATTTTTGACGATCCATCAAAAGTTCACGAAGTTTCTAAGAAAATAACAACTCATTTGTTCGAACAATCTAACCATCCGCATATTAAAAACGGCGAAGTTTATATAGCGCATTTGACCAATTTGAATATTGACAATATCAAAGTCGATGCAATCGGGATTTTTAAAAGCGAAATACAATCTGATTTTTTGCAATTCGAAGAAAAAACTTCGCATCTAGAAATGATTTTGCAACAAGGCGTAAGTTTGAATAAATTAGACAAAGGTTGCATTATTTTTAATTACAAAAAAGAAGAAGGTTACAAAATCTTGACAGTCGATTCTAACCGTTATGATGCTAGATATTGGTTAGAACATTTCCTTTCGGTTGATGCTTTTGAAGATGAAAACTTTATCACCAAAAAATACTTGAAATTCTGTCAAGGATTTGCTAAAGATGTAGTTTTTCCAGCCGAAGATAAAAAGGAAGAGGTAATGTTTATGAACCGTTCGGTAAATTATTTTGCCAAAAATGACGAGTTCGAAGAAACTAATTTTATGAATGAAGTTATTGATAATCCTGATTTGATTTCGGAATTCAAAAACTATAAAGTTGATAAAGGCGAAAAATATTCTATTGAAGATGTTACGACTTTTCCTATTTCTAACGGAGCAGTTTCTGATGCTAGAAAATCTATAAAAAACGTGATTAATTTAGACACGCACATTCAAATTAAAATGGATTTTATTAACCCAGAAAGTGCCGAAAAATATGTAGAAAAAGGCTGGGACGAAGAAAAACAAATGTATTATTACTTGGTTTACTTTAATAAAGAAGAGAAAAGTTAGTATCTAGATAGCAGTTTTCAGGTTTCAGTTAAAAAAAATCAATTTCGTTTGAAATTGATTTTTTTTGTTTTGATAACGCAACCTTTTATTTTTTTTTACGTCTTTGTATTATAACTTAAAACTAAAATTATGAAAAAATTATTCTTTTTAATCGCAACAATTTTTATTTTTTCTTGTTCAAATGAATCAAATCAAGAATATCCTAATTTAGAAACTAATTCAAACGCTCGCCGACAATCAATTAGAAACAATCCGGTTGCTACTCAAAACAAAGTTTTGATGTTAAAGGTCGATTACACAACAAACACTTTCGAGGGCGGAAAAGAATTAACATTTGCCAATCCATCAACCAATTTTACCGTTACAAATCAATATGTACCTCCAGGAGATTTTGGCTCAATTCAATTGAATTATTCAGAAATTAATCAGCAATTGTTTTTTGGAACAATTGTCTGGATGGGTTTAGGTCAAATTTCGTTTCCAAATGATTTTTTGCCAGCAAGTAGCTTTGGAATTGTTAATACATTGGTTGCAATTCCGTTTCCAAGTTCTGGATTCGAAAATGTTTTTAATCCAAACAACCAAGTTTTTGATTACACTCCAGTTTGGAGTGCCATTGCATATCGCGGAAATGTTATGCAATATCGAGCATCAAATCCAAATGCGACAATTAAAATATTTCTTTATACGCCAAGCGTAGGAATTGGAAATCCAGCTGAATGGA
>JAYVBR010000158.1:0-3774 GCA_043750395.1 Bacteroidota bacterium
TAGCAACCGATATTGCAAATGTTAATTTAATAAACACACCAATTGCAAATTTTGCAACAGCAAATGTTGGTGCTAACATTCCAGTAACAATTTCAGGATATTCATTGTCTGGTGCAGCGGCTGCTAATTATTCATTATCACAACCAACTGATCTAACTGCCGATATCATTGCATTAATAACACCAGTTGCAACAGATGCTTCAAATATTTTAACAACTTCTTTTGATGCAAACTGGAATTCGCAAATAGACGCCTATAATGGTTATGTTTTAGATGTGAGTACTTCGCCAACTTTTAGAACTACAACGCCATCAAATTTAACAGAAGGATTTCTAGCTGGAACAGTTGCACCAAGTGGTTGGACTTTTACCTCAGTTGGTGGAACTTATACTACACTAGGAAATTTTGGTGTTGCTTTTCCATCTATTCAATTAAATGATACAAATGATAGAGTTTTAACTTCAGTTTTAGATGGAAATGCAACACAGTTAAGTTTTTGGATGAAAGGAAATAGTACCAATGCAACTAGTGGAATGTTAGTTGAAGGATTTAATGGATCAACTTGGGTAACTATCCAAAATTTAATTGGATTTGCACTTGCAGGAACAACATATACTTACAATTCATTAACAACACCTGCTTTGCCTTTAAACATTACACAATTTAGATTTACTTATACTAAAACAGCTGGTAATATTGGTTTCGATGATGTCAATATCAATTATGATTTATTAACGCCAAGCTTTATTGCTGGTTACAATGCTTTCCCGATTGCTAATCAAGCAACTTTAACTGCTAATGTTACTCCTATTGCAACAAATACAATACATTATTACAGAGTTCGTGCGGTAAATGGTACAGCACAATCTGCAAATTCAAATACGATTGTAGTAGCCCCAGCATCAATTGGTGGTACTGCTTCAAGTTACCAAACAATCTGTTCTGGAACAACTCCAGTTGATTTGACATTATCAGGTTCTTTCGGTTCTATTGTAAAGTGGCAATCTAGTACAACCTTAGCATTTGGAATGCCAACAGATATTGCCAATACAACCACAACATTAACATCAATGATGATGGGAGGTTTGACGGCAACAACCTATTATAGAGCAGTTGTTCAAAGTGGAATGAGTCCTCAGGCTTTTTCAAGTGTTGTTTTTATCACAGTTAATCCAAACGTTACACCAACATTCACTGCCGTAGCACCAATTTGTTCGGGAGTAAGTTTATCTGCTTTGCCAACAACTTCTAATAATTCAATTACAGGAACTTGGGCGCCAGCTTTAGATAATTTGAATACAACAACTTACACATTTACACCAACCTCTGGACAATGTGCTTTGACAACTACATTAACAATAAATGTAGGTGTAACTAAAACTTGGAATGCAGGCTGGACACCACTTGGTGCACCAACTAGTTTAGATACAGTTTTAATTAACGCAAGTTATACCGCATCAGCAGATGGTGGTACCATAAACGGTTGTACAATGATTGTCGATAATAATGCTGTTGTTTTAATAGATAATAATTCCAATATCATTTTGCAAGGAAAATTAACTGTTCTTTCAGGTAGTGTTACTATTAATAATAATGCTAATTTAATTCAAAGTCAAAATATTGCCAATACTGGAAATATAACAGTAAAAAGAAACAGTTGTAATTTATTCCGACTGGATTATTCATTGTGGTCTTCACCAGTTGTCGGCTCACAAACATTATTAAATTTTTCTCCACTAACAACTCAAGCTAGTGCTGGACCTCCAGTAGTTGCTTCTCGTTTTTATGTATATAATGCTTTAACCAATACTTATAACAACAGTTTTAATCCGGCAACAACAACATTTGCTTCAGGAAAAGGATACTTAATAAGAATGCCAAACAATTGGTCTACAGCAGTTGCTTCTCCTTATTTAGGTTCATTTACAGGTGTTCCAACCAATGGTGATCATAACTTTACATTAGCAAATGGCGGAGTAGGATTAAGATTCAACGCAATCGGAAATCCTTATCCTTCAGATATCTCAATGACCGATTTTGTCGCAGCAAATACCAATAACATTACCGGAACACTTTATTTCTGGAGAAAAACCAATAGTACTGTTTCGAGTCCCGGATATTGTACTTGGGCAGGAGGAACGTTTACTAGCAATCTTGAGCCGCAGGTTTTTGATCCAAACGGAATAATTAGCGTTGGACAAGGTTTTATTGTTGAAGCAAAAAACAGCGCAACATCAGTAAATTTTAATAATACAATGCGAGTTGCTAATAACATTAATCAGTTTTTTAGAAACACAAATACAATCGAATACAACCGAATTTGGTTGAATGTTTCAGGAAATGATTCAACTTTATTGAGTGCTAAATCGCAAATGGCAGTTGGTTACATAACCGATGCAACTCAAGGAGAAGATGCTTTCGACGGAAAATTTTTCAATAATGGCGATGTAGCTTTAACAACATTAATAGGAACAGATAAATATGCCATTCAAGGTCGTGCGCTTCCATTTAATGATAACGATATTGTACCAATGAGTTTCAAAGCAACAACTGCTGGAAATTACAACATTGCAATCGATCACGTAGATGGTTTATTTACTGTAAATTCTGAAATTTATTTGCGCGATAACTTAACTGGAACAACCAATAACTTAACCACAGGAGCTTATAATTTTGCGACTCTTGCAGGCGATTTTGATGCCCGATTCGAATTAATTTATCGTTCTGGAATTCTTGCTAATAACAATCCATTCTTCAATCAAAATTCGGTGGTGGCATACAAAAACAATGCTGGAATCAATATAAATTCAGGATCTAATGCTATCACAAACGTAAAAATATTTGACATTCAAGGTCGTTTATTAATTGAAAAAACCAATTTGAATACCAATCAAACAATTATCGATTCGAATGCGTTTGCGAATCAATTGTTAATTGTTGAAATTACTTCAACTGATAATGTTAAAATATCCAAAAAAGTTATAAATTAATTCTTGATTTTTTTTTATTAGTTAAAATTATTTCTATTTGTCTCAACCCAACATTGTCATTCCGTTAGGAATCTCAACAATATTGATCAATTTTGGTTTGAGATTCCTTCGGACACGAGCCTGAAAGTGCGAACTGCCGTAGCAATGACAAAAAAACTAATAAAAAATTTAACTATTATAAAATGCTAGAATACACCGAAGGTATATACAGTTTTTACGTTTATATACTAACTAACAAAAGCAAAACTGTATTGTACACAGGTGTTACTAACAATCTAAAACGGCGACTCAATGAACACGAATCAAAGCTAAATCCAACTAGCTTTTCAGCAAAATATAATACTCATTTTTTAATTTATTATGAAAAATTCAGTTGGATTCAATTGGCGATAGCGCGAGAAAAAGAAATTAAAAGCTTTTCAAGAGAAAAAAAAATTAGTTTAATTCACAAAATAAATCCCGATATGGATTTTTGGAATGATAGTTTTAAGTAGTTTTTTAATTTATTTTTTACGCCAAACACTTTACGTATTACTTTGTCATTTCGATAGGAATCTCAATAATGTTGCTCAGTTTTGGGTGGGATTCCTTCGGACACGAGCCTGAAAGTGCGACTGGCGAAGCAATGACAAATTTGCTTTGAAAATAATTCCTGCCCAACATTGTCATTCCGAAGGAATCTCAACAATGTTGCTCAAGTTTTGGGTGGGATTCCTGCGGAATGACAAATTTGTAGACAAAGTTTGTACTTAAAATTTGTGGTATAAATTTGTCATTCCGATAG